>JBBPYO010000576.1:0-11943 GCA_038199845.1 Flavobacteriales bacterium | reverse complement strand
CTTGAGCAATATAATGCGAAAGCCACTTTTTTTCTGATAGGCGATAATATAGACAAACATCCTGAAATCTTTCAGGATGTTTTGCGTAGCGGCCATAGGCTGGGCAATCATACCTATAACCATTTGAATGGAAGAAAAACCAACACTTCGGTTTATATGGAAAATATCGCCAGAACAGATCAAAAAATGGCCAAAAGCATACAAAAAATGGCGCCAGAACTCCTTTCTGAATATGAGAAAAAGGGAAAAATTTTTAGACCACCTTATGGACAACTAAAAAAAAATCAGGCTAGATCGATAAGAAAACAGCATTATAACATCGTGCTTTACGACACACTTGCTTACGATTGGGATCAGAAAATAAACGGGGAAAAGTGCACTAAAAACGTCCTAAACCATGCTGAAAATGGAAGTATTATTCTATTTCACGACAGCTTGAAAGCATTTAAAAATTTAAAAGTTGCACTTCCCAGAGTCTTGGAGCATTTTTCGGCTCTGGGATACTATTTTAAGGCACTTTAGCATATTTATGGACTAGGCCAATAAGTGTATTCGCATCCTGTGCACCACTTTGCCGCCAGCACATCTCACCTTTCAAGTAGATAATAAACGTGGGCACTGTTTTAATACGTAAAGCATTGGCAAGTTCTGGGTTTTTATCTACATCTATTTTGACCACTTTAGCGTCATCGCCCAGCGCTGCGGCAACATCACGTAAAACTGGATGCATAGCAACTGAAGCTTCGTTCCAGTCTGTATAAAAATCGAGCAAAACAGGAAACTCAGCATCTATTAAAGCTCCAAACTTTGACATAGTATCGTCTATTTTAGAAGTTTAAATATAGAACTATTGCTTCAATAACTAAAATATCTGTCAATATGTGAATTATCAAGTAGTATTAGTTTAAACTCAAATTTTCAGAAAAAACAGAAAGTGTCGTATTGTAAGTGCCTACGAGGCGCTGTGTAAATATTTCTATATAATCGTTTGGAGTCATGGATATTATAGCATTTATCGAAATATTTTGAATATTTGTCGTATTCTCTATTTTTACAATAGCGTTTGATTCTGTAACAACTATCCCGTTTTTTGCAATTAAAAAAGCAAAGAATTCATCTGTAGCGCTGCCCCTAACCGATAATGATGCGTTGACCTGAAAATCTCTTTTTTTGGTGCCCTCATATATAAGTTTATTATTTGTTGGGGCTGTAAACCTAAACAGACTATTTGCGGTTGTACTGTTTAAACTGCCACTACTACCTGTAATTTTCACCGCATTATTGTTGCTTATGGTCTGAGCAAATCCATTAGTAAGACTCCCGTTGTAATAAAAATTCGCACCTGCATTATTATCAGATTCTACAGGTATGCCAGGACAATTTACCGTCCAGTTTTTAGTAAAATTAAAACCAGGATAAGAGCCAGCTAAGTATCTTTTTACATAAATCCCACTACCAGAAAAAGCGGTACTCAACATCACACCATCAGACACTGAAGGATTTGAACTAACATCGAACCCTACTGCCGAGCCATTAACCGTACTAAAACCACTTACCTTCTCCACCAGTCCAAAACTACCTGTCAATTTCTCAAACGTACCAGAGTTATCGCCCAACCACGCCTGATTATTCAACAGCAAATTGCCAATGTTAGTGTAGGTTATCCCATTTTTGTTATTAATAAATTGAACAGTATTACTAAAATAAAAGCCGATACCAGAGATTGACCCCACCCCCGCGGTCATATTAATTACTATGGTATTTTGTAATAACAAAGAAGTGTTAGAGTTGATACCTGGACCGGTAATTTCAAATGCTTTGGCCCCAGATAACGTGAGGTTACGTATACTTCCACCATTGTTCCCTTTAAAAATCGTACCTCCAGGATAGTACAATAAATCTTCTGAAGCATCCAACCCAGAAATATAGGCACCGTTAAGATCAATTGAAGCACTTAGTGTTATAGAACCGTTGATCTCGTAATAGCTATTTTCATCAAGGGTAATAGTATTGCTCACGGCCGCAGGAAAATCTGCCTGACTTTTGACCAGTACAAAATTATCCCTGACTTTACTACTCATTTTCAACCAGCTGTTCTCTGAAGTGCTGAAATACTCAAATGATTGCATATCAGTATCAAATACCAACAGTCCATTTGCAGGGTTTGCAATAGCCTCTCGCTGAGCTGTAGTCATCCTAGGCGTAAGCATACCTTGATTTTGGGAAGTCATATCCATAATCGCAGAAGGATTCGGTGTAATTGTCCCAATCCCTATTTGACCTGTGGCTGTAAACGGATAACTGACCAACAGAAGAAGTACCGTCATATAATGGTATACAAATCGCATAGTCTTAATTTTTTACAAAAATATAAATATTTCCTAAATTAATGCTTTTTATCGTAATAATTATGCTTTAAAACGATAAATTAATCTTATAGACTATGTATTTTACCACATTTAGGTGACTTCTTCATTTGGAGCAGTCTTACTTTTTCTCAAATTAATAGTTGTGATTTCTGGCCAGATGCCAACGCGTCCAGGATACCCCAAAAATCCAAACCCGCGATTCACATTGATGATCCGCTGCCCGTGTTCATATATGCCGGCCCAGTTTTCGTAACGGTACTGCACTGGACTCCACTTAATAATACCGGGAATCTCAATGCCAAATTGCATCCCGTGGGTGTGACCGCTCAATGTGAGCTGAAAGTTTTTTGGGTGCGTTTTGATTTTTTCGGTCCAGTAGGAAGGGTCGTGACTCATAAGGATCTTAAAATCGGTGGATTTCAAGTCTTTTGCAGCAATATCAACATCACCAGCCTTTTTAAATCCTCCTACGCCCCAGTTCTCTACCCCCACAAGTGCGATTTTTTGACCATTCCGTTCTATAAAACGATGCTCATTGAGCAGTAAATCCCATCCCATACCACGCTGAACATTTTTTAATTCCTCTAGATTTTCGGTTTGAGCCTGTTTACTTTCCCACGACACATAATCACCATAATCATGGTTCCCCAATATAGAAAACACTCCATCTGTTGCACGGAGTGAACTAAAAAGAGATTGCCAGCCATCCATTTCGGTAGCGATATTATTCACCAGATCTCCCGTGAAAAGGATCACGTCTCCTTGCTGCTGATTAACGAGATCTACCGCATAGGCAATTTTCTCATGGTTGTCAAAACTCCCACTGTGGATATCGCTTATTTGTGTGATTTTATAACCTTCAAAAGCTTCGGGTAAATCATCAAAATAAAGATCATAGCTAAGCACTCTAAACCGATATTTCCCTTTGTACATCCCGTACAAAAGCGATAAAAACGGTAAAGATGCCAACCCAAGCGCGATGCCACTGATGAACTTTCGCCGAGAAGGCAGACTGAACGTATTTTCATGAGAAATATAGCGATCATAAAGACCTACTGTAAGCCGAATCACATCTTCCATTAGCATAAAACTCACCATTATTAGTTTTGGCACAAAAAGTATTAGAAAGAAACCCATAGCTAACATCGTGGATGTATCAAAACCCTTTGCAGGGTTCATGGTAGCTATATGATAAATGAGATTTGCCAGTACAAGTAGCGATAACACCAAATAAAAATAGTGAATCCACTGTATTTTCGTGAGCGTTCTAAAAGCCTGAAAAGCATAAATATCTATGACTATATATAAGAGAATAAAAATAAACCAGCGCATGGAAAGTAGGTGTAAACGGTTAAGAATGCGTAATATTAATACATGCTATAATGGCAACTTGTTGGGTTTTTCACAAAATTTACGACTGTAGGAATGTATGACCATTATAGTTTTTTACTTTCACCAGAAGTAATATTTCTCTTTAAAAGCAAATTAATATGAATGTTAGATTACCTCTTGCCATTTGCACATGGCAGTTTGAAAAAGCAAATATAACTGCGGGCAAACTTTTAGACAAAGGCTATAGCGCCCTAGACGCAGTAATCGCAGGAGCCTCAATAGAAGAACAAAATTTGAAGAATACGACAGTTGGCAAAGGAGGCGATACAGATCGCGAAGGCAACGTTAGCCTTGATGCATGTGTAATGAATCATAATGGCGATTGTGGCGCCGTGATATGTGTCACAAATACAAGTCACGTAAGCGCACTGGCGAGAAAAGTGATGGAAGATACTCCGCATGTTATGCTAGCAGGCACTGGCGCCGAAGAGTTTGCTCTTAAAATGAACTTTGAAAATGAAAATCTTATTACCGCTGCTGCGGATAAATCGTGGAAACAATGGCTAAAATCGCCAGAATATAAGCCTATAATCAACATTGAAAATCACGACACCATAGGTTTGCTAGCTCTAGATAAAAAGGGTCAAATGGCGGGAGCTTGCAGCACTTCTGGACTTTCTTATAAAATGAAGGGCCGTGTAGGCGATTCACCCATAATAGGCAGTGGCCTTTTTATAGATAACGAAGTAGGCGGCGCAGCGGCTACAGGTATGGGTGAGGAAATCATGAAAACTGCCGGCAGTTTTCTTATTGTAGAACTTATGCGCAATGGCCTTAGTCCACAGGAAGCATGCGAAGAAGCGGTTAACAGGATTATACGGAAAAACAAAAATTTTAATAATTTTCAGGTTGCTTATATTGCGATGGATTATCAAGGGAATACGGGAACATATTGCATTCATTCCGGTTTTACTATGATGCGTTATCAAGACTCTAAGAATCAAATAATAAAAGCAGAAAGCTATTTAAAAGAAGAAACACGTTAGCGCTAAAAAAATACGGGAACCACTCTGAATAAGATAAAAATAATATTTTTCAAAAATAATTGCAAATACAGGTGCTACAAGTCATTTATTTTATTAAATTCGTATCCACAAAAATAAGCCGAGATATAAAAGCTTAAGTTATTTTATTTTTTTATCGAGATGCAAATCGTAAAATTTGTTTTATATTTGTGCAGCCGAAAGGCGAAAAATATTTAAGACTGTTGTAATTGACTTGTAATAATCAATTATGATTTGGGGTGAAAGCCAGCTCTCGTAGCTGGCTTTCTTTATTTAAACCAGTTGATAACATTTTTTTATTTCCGCTAAATTCTTCTTTTTAAGGCTTCCCTCTATAGCTCACATCTTCAACCTTCTCATTTTTATACCGCAAGTTAAAAACAAATTGATAGGCTTCATAAACGGCAATTAGGAGTAATAAAACGGCAAAAAACGTAGTAAAAACGATGGCTAAATGCATAATAAAATAGTTGGTTAAACTGATTCGATACGTAAGATACAATTAATTTAATATTGACCGTAAATTAACACGGAATATTTTTATTTTACGAATAATCAGTTGTCGGCCTTTATTTTGATTACTTACGAAAAAAACGTACTTAATTGATCAATTATCTCTATTTTTTAATATAAAGACAGTGATATTTATAATCTATCACTGCTTTTGCACGATTGAGAATATCAGCCCCTATAATACCATCAACAGCAGGGATATCGTGATTGGTGAGCGCAGTATTTACGTGAGAAAGATCAAAAAGAACCACATCTACATTCTTTGCTTTCCATTTTTTTATCGTGATCGTATTCTTTGATGATAATTGGGTCAGCATGTCAATGGCACCAGCTCCAGCAGCCTTTATATCGCTATCTTCTGCAAAGAGTTTAAATTGATCCAACGCTTTGAAATCAACACAGGTATTTGAGGCACCGGTATCTAATATAAAACTACCTGCTACGCCATTTAACTTAAGGTTGAACTTGAAATGGCCAGTAGGCGTTTCAGATAATTTAATGCGGTAATATCCCTTTTCTTTTAAAAATTCATGTAAAGAAGCCATAATCTGTTTTAGGTACAGCGACAAACTTAGATTTTAAGACTTTCCCAAGCCATTAAATGTTTATTAAAGTTTGGGCGAAGACTGTACTTATTGTTAGTTTTAGGCCATGTTTTTAATAGATACCCACACCCATTTATATACAGAAGAATTTGACGAGGATCGCGATGCCGCTATACAACGGGCAAATGATCTGGGAATAACGAATTTTATTATTCCTGCAATAGATTCGTCTTATTCAGAAGCGATGGATGATTTGAAAAAAAATCATCCCAGGCAAATGCATCTCATGTCCGGGCTACATCCCACACATGTTAAACCAGACGTATATAAGCAAGAACTTGAGCATGTGGCGCAACGATTGCAGGAGCAGACTTTTTCGGCGATTGGTGAAATAGGAATTGACCTTTATTGGGATCGATCAACGCTCGCTATTCAACAAGAAGCGTTTAAAACGCAGATACAATGGGCTAAAAAGCAAGAACTCCCCATCGTTATACATTGCCGAGATGCGTTCGACGAGACTTTTGAGGTTTTAGAAACGGAAGGGGATTCTTCATTATGTGGCGTCTTTCATTGTTTTACAGGAAATCTGGAACAGGCAAAGCGCGCTTTAGATTTAAACTTAAAGTTGGGCATAGGCGGTATTGCCACTTTTAAAAATGGAAAAATAGATCAATTTCTAAATGAAATTTCTCTTGAAAACATTGTGCTGGAAACTGACGCTCCCTATCTAGCACCAGCTCCTTACCGCGGCAAGCGCAACGAAAGCTCATACCTCATGAAAATAGCTCAAAAAATGGCACTTATTTATAATATTCCCGTAGAGGAAGTTGCAAGAATAACTACGGCAACAGCCCGTAAGGTTTTTAGTATTTCGTGAAAACGTTTAGGATACACTATATCAGTTTATGCCGTAATTCACTATTATTTAAAGCTTTTCTTAAAAAAACGGCATAAATAACGTTATTATTGGCTTTTTCTATCCCTGAATTAAAATATTTTGTTCTTTTACGCTCAACAACCCTAACCGAATAAAAATTAAATTTTGCAAACTTTTAATGCCATACGCTTTTATGACTCAGAAGAGGTAAACAATGCCATTCTGGAGTATGCCAGACATCCCATGTTTAAGGCATTGTTACAGTTTACCTTCCCAGAAAAGAATTCTAAGGAAATTGAGGCAATACTAAAAAGCTGTCATTCTATACAGGATTTTCAAGCGCGGGTCATTTATCACTCCGTGGCCAAAGTAATCGAAAAAAGCACTGAAGGATTTTCAACATCAGGTTTTGATGCACTTGATCAAAGGCAGTCGTATCTCTATTTATCTAACCATAGAGATATAATACTAGACACCTCGTTCATCAATTTTGCACTGATGAACCACGAGCAGATTATGACCGCTTCTGCGATAGGTGATAACCTGATAAAAAAATCATTTCTGCTCGCATTATCCAAACTCAATCGAAATTTTTTAGTTCAGCGAAGCCTAACTCCACGTGAGATGCTGGCAAGTTCAAAAAAACTCTCTTTATATATAAAGACATTGCTGACCAAAAAACAATCCATATGGATGGCACAGCGTGAAGGGCGCACTAAAGACGGTAATGATAGGACGCAACAAGGAGTATTAAAGATGCTTGCCATGAACCGAGGGAATGAAACCGCAATTCAGTATCTCAAAAATCTCAGCATAATTCCGGTGGCGATTTCTTATGAATTTGATCCTACAGACATTCTTAAAATGCCTGAACTCATTGCCAAGAGCGAAGATTTAGAATATGTAAAGACCAGTAATGAAGACTTCAACAGTATGATGCGTGGTGCTCTGGGAAACAAAAAAAGGGTACATATTAGTCTGGGCACACTCCCTGATAAGGTTTATGATCGTATAGATGCAAAACCAATTTCAGAAAATGATAAATTGCTGGAGCTTGCTCAGGAAATAGACCGCTGCATACACGCGATCTATAAATTGTGGCCATCTAACCTGGTCGCCTATGATCTTTACCACAACACAAATACATACGCCCACGCCTACACCGAAAAAGATAAGCGCGCATTCGAGCGTCGTTTAGAACGAAGAATTACCCCAGAAACAGAAGTGGGTCGCGAAAATTTTCTTCTTATGTATGCCAACCCGGTGATCAATAAAAATAAAATCTCTTAATGAGTAACACAAACTCAATTCTTCTTATCTATACGGGCGGAACGATAGGTATGGTAAAGGATTTTGAAACCGGTGCTTTAAAAAACTTTAATTTTGACCAACTTTTAAACCAAATACCGGAATTAAAATTATTGGATTGTGAGATAGCCACAATATCTTTTGACAAACCCATAGATAGCTCAAATATGCAGCCCGAGGATTGGGTGAAAATGTGTTATATTATTGAAGAAAACTACTCAGATCATGATGGCTTTGTAGTTCTGCACGGCAGCGACACCATGAGTTATACCGCATCTGCCCTCAGTTTTATGTTAGAAAACTTATCAAAACCTGTGATCCTGACCGGTTCTCAACTTCCTATAGGTGATCTACGCACAGACGCTAAAGAAAACTTGATTACTGCTGTTCAGCTTGCTTCGCTGAAAAAAGGTAACCGTCCTTATATAACAGAGGTAGGTCTTTATTTTGAATACAAACTCTATCGAGGCAATAGAACAACAAAAGCAAGCGCAGAACATTTTGAAGCTTTTGATTCGCCGAATTATCCCCCTCTGGCAACTTCTGGTGTAAATCTTACAATTGCAGACTACAATTTGCGCCCTTACAAGCGGAAAAAACTCATTGTGCACGACAAAATGAATACAGATATCCTCATTATTCATCTTTTTCCTGGACTAAGTGAACGTTTACTTACCGATATTTTCACAAAAACGACCTATTCTGGTATTATATTAAAGACTTTTGGGAACGGAAATGCAAGCACTTTGCCATGGTTTTTGCATCTTATAAAAAATTGTATTGATAAGGGAATCCCAGTTGTAAACGTAACTCAATGCCTTTCCGGAGTCGTTCAAATGGGTAATTATGAGACAAGTACACAACTTGGTCAAATAGGTGTAATTTCAGGAATGGACATCACTACTGAAGCTGCCTTAACAAAAATGATGTATCTTCTGGGACAAAATTTGGCAAAACAGGTCTTTAAAACTATATTTGAAACATCGATACGCGGAGAAATGTCTTAATTTTTAGCATATTTTATTCGCTTCACATTTTCGAGAACGATTTTTTTTTCGTTATTTGCTTATTCCTAATTCAGTGAAAGGATCTGATACCTTTATTGGGTTTTGTTATTGAGAGAGGTGGCCGAGCGGTCGAAGGCGCACGCCTGGAAAGCGTGTATACGCCAAAAGCGTATCGAGGGTTCGAATCCCTTCCTCTCTGCTAATTTTATTTTTAAACAATTATTTTTATATCTTTATCACTTTACTAACCAAATTTTAAGATCAAACGCAATGAAAAGACTATTTTCTATCTTAACAATCGCAGCTGTTATCGCAGTGGGCAATTTCTCGGCGCAGGCAACTACAACTGCCCTACCTTTAACCAGTTCAACCGTTCTTACTGCAGTGCAAGATGAGCAAGCAGACCAAGCAATGGCCAATGATGTTGAAGAAGATGTTTCATTTACCCAAACACTCAAAAAACGTTTTATTGAAGGTGGTCCTGCATTTATGGGTATCGTACTTTTATGTTTGATCCTTGGTCTTGCCATCGCAATTGAACGTATTATCTATCTTAACCTTGCTACCACCAATACAAAAAAACTTGCACAGGATGTTGAAGATGCACTTAACAGTGGTGGCGTTGAAGCGGCTAAAGAAGTTTGCCGAAATACAAGTGGTCCAGTGGCCTCTATATATTACCAAGGTCTAGATCGTGTTGACGAAGGTATTGATGCTGCTGAAAAAGCCGTTGTTGCTTATGGAGGCGTTCAAATGGGTCAATTGGAGAAAAATGTTTCTTGGTTATCACTTTTTATCGCAATTGCTCCTATGCTAGGTTTCATGGGTACAGTATTGGGTATGATTGAGGCTTTTGACCGTATTGAAGCAGCGGGGGACATGCAGCCATCACTTGTTGCGGGTGGTATTAAAATTGCACTTTTAACAACCGTATTTGGTCTAATCGTTGCAATTATCCTTCAGATATTTTTCAATTACATTATTGCTAAAATAGACAGTATTGTAAATGATATGGAAGATGCTTCCATTACCCTTATCGATATGCTTGTGCGTCACAAGAATCCTGTTATCAAGAAGTAATATTCATCTTTTAGACATCTTTAGATTATGTTATATAAAATTTTAAAAATTGTAGCGATCGTTATCAGCTTACTGGCAGCCATTTGGTTGGTAAGGATAGTATTGGCGGGTGATACTGCAATAGCGGATTCAGTGGATCTGCAAAACTCTCTCGTCACCCCCTTTATCTATATTGCGTATATCATATTTGCTGTAGCACTTGTATTTGTACTCATTTTTGTAATTAAAAATGTGTTCAGCAATCCCGCAGGTCTGAAAAGCACCTTAATTGGGGTTGCGTCCTTTGCAGCTGTTATAGTAATTTCCTATGTACTGGCCTCGGGTAAAGAAACACCCTTAAAAGATGGTGGAGTATTATCTGAAGCGGCTTCAAAATGGGTGGAAACAGGTATTTATGCCTTCTATATCATGGCAATTATTGCTATAGGAGCAATGGTTTTCTCAGGAGTTAAAAAATTAGCTAAATAAATAAATTATGGCAAAGAGAAATGCACCAGAGGTGAATGCAGGATCGATGGCAGATATTGCCTTCCTATTGCTCATTTTCTTCTTAGTAACCACAACAATTGAGACGGATAGCGGAATAAGCCGGAAACTTCCTCCAAAATTAGAGGAAAATCAGCCACCACCACCAATTATTAAGCAACGCAACCTCTTTGTAGTGAATGTGAATGCTAACGATGACCTGCTTGTTGAAGATGAGTCTATGGATCTCAAAGATCTGCGTGCGGCAGCGGTCAAATTTTTGGATAACGGAGCAGGTACGGGCGATGAAGCTTGTAGTTATTGTCAGGGCGCAAAGGATCCAGCATCCTCGGTGAACCCCAGCATAGCGATCATTTCCTTGGTCAATAACCGCGGTACTTCTTATAAACGCTATATATCAGTTCAAAACGAGCTTGTGGCGGCATATAATGAGCTGCGTGACAGAGAATCCATGAAAATGTACAATGTACCTTTTACAGAGATGGAAAAGACGTATACTACCCCTGGAACGTCTTCCAGCATTAAAGATAAGTTAAGACCTAAGTTAGAGAGAATCAGAGAAATGTACCCTGAAAAACTTTCTGAAGCTGAACCAAAAAGTAATTAATTTAATACTATAGAACATGGCTAAATTCACAAAAAAGAAAAGCGGTGATTTGCCTGCGGTAAACACCGCATCACTGCCCGATATTGTTTTTATGCTGCTCTTTTTCTTTATGGTGGCCACAACGATGAGGGAAACCACGTTGAAAATCCAAAATCCAAAGTTGCCTACAGCAAATCAGATTGAGAAACTGGATAAAAAAGATCTTATCATGTATATATATGCCGGCAAACCAAGTCAGCGTTATCAGAGTACCTATGGTACAGAAGCTAAAATTCAATTGAATGACAAGCTAGCTGATGTAAATGATATACCTGGATTTATTTATGAGGAAAGAGCAACAAAACGTGAAGAGCTTTTGCCCTTGCTTACAACTGCATTAAAAGTGGATGGTGATACAAACATGGGTCTTGTTTCTGATATCAAACAGAAATTAAGAGATGTAGATGCCCTTAAACTTAATTATGTTACTAAAAACGGTAATGCCGTAGAAGCTAACAATTAATTTTAAATAAATAATGAAATAAAAAACGCCCTCTAAGGGCGTTTTTTTATGTCCAATCTGCTAATCTAATTTGAAACTATTTGTTATCTGTAAAGTATCTTTATACTATGAAAGGAATATCGCTCCATATTTTATTTTTAATGGTTCTGTTTGCACCTATTTATAGTCAGGAAGCGGTTAAACAGGATTCTATTGTAGATCAGAAATACAGGGAAGATCAAATTTATGTTGCCATTACCTTTAATCTTCT
>JBBPYO010000575.1:0-3526 GCA_038199845.1 Flavobacteriales bacterium | reverse complement strand
GAAGTTATGACCAATTCCGAACACGTATTGCTCAGCGGAAAAGGCGCCGAAGAATTTGCCAAAGAACAGGGACTGGAAATTGTCGACCCATCTTATTTTTTCACCCAAAAGCGCTACGATGCATTGCAGCAAACGTTAGAAACTGAAAAAACAGCCAAAAAGGACTCAAAAACGGCCTTTTATGACCCATTTATCAAAGACGACAAATACGGAACGGTAGGTTGTGTGGCCCTCGACAAAAACGGAAACCTTGCCGCTGGAACTTCTACGGGCGGGATGAACAACAAACGTTACAACCGCATTGGCGACGCGCCAATAATCGGCGCGGGAACGTATGCCAATAATAAAACCTGCGGTGTTTCTTCCACCGGTTGGGGCGAGTATTTTATGCGCGGACTCGTAGCCTACGATATTTCTGCAATGATGGAATATGGCGGAAAAAACTTAAAAGAAGCAACAGATGCGGTCATTCAGAAAAAACTGACCGAAATGGGCGGCACCGGCGGAATCGTTTCACTGGACCACAACGGCAACGTCTCTATGGAATTCAACACGCCCGGAATGTACCGCGCGTATATGAACGATAAAGGCGAATTGCAAGTGGGGATTTATAAGGAGTTGCAGGAATAAAAAGAGTTTTAGGTTGAATGTTTTAGGTTTTAGAGACGTTCCAATATGCAATGTGTTGGCATATTCCATTGTAATTTAAGACCTCCTTTGACGCAATACTTTTCCAAAGTTTCAAAATTTTGAAAATTTTTGCGTCAAAGTTAAACGGAGATTATCCTAACAACTTCACCACATCCTTTGCAAAATAACTAGCAATCAAGCTGGCACCAGCGCGTTTTATGGCGGTAATCTGTTCCATCATAACCGCGTCGTGATCCAGCCAGCCGCGCTCTGTAGCGGCCTTGATCATTGCGTATTCACCACTAACCTGATATACCGCAACGGGCACATTTACGGTGTTTTTCAGATCGCGTACAATATCCAGATAACAAAGGCCCGGTTTTACCATAACAATATCCGCACCTTCCTCAATATCCATAAGTGCTTCCTTGATTGCTTCATCACGGTTACCAGGATCCATCTGATACGTTTTTTTATCCTTCGGAATATCCTGCGCATCCACTGGGGCAGAGTCCAGCGCATCACGGAAGGGCCCATAAAAAGCGGAAGCATATTTAGCCGAATAGCTCATAATGCCTGTATCTACAAAACCTTCATCTTCCAAGAGCGTGCGCATTTCAAAAATACGTCCATCCATCATATCGCTGGGCGCTACAAAATCGACACCAGCACGAGCGTGGGAAAGTGCCATTTCAGCTAGGATCGCGTTTGTGTCATCATTAATGACTTGGCCATTTGCAACAATGCCGTCATGGCCAAAACAGGAATATGGATCGAGCGCTACATCGGTCATCACCAACATATTGGGGCAGGCGTCTTTTACGGTCTTTATTGCCCGTTGCATGAGTCCGTCAGGATTTAGGGCTTCGGTACCGGCATTATCCTTTAATTTATCGTCTACTTTCACAAAAAGCAATACCGATTTGAGCCCGAGATCCCATAGCGATTTCGCTTCCGTTTTTAGTGTGTCCAAGCTATAGCGATAATAACCCGGCATTGAATTGATTTCCTCTTTTTTGCCTGTGCCTTCAACAACAAATATGGGCACGATAAAGTCATCTGGGGAGATGCTTATCTCGCGAACTAAAGCGCGTAGGGCGGGTGTGGTGCGTAATCTTCTATTTCTGCGTAAGGGATACATATATTTTCAATTAACAATTAAACAATAATCAATTTATACTGCTGTTTTACACCCAATTTTTGGGGTTTTTGAGCACTTTTAGGAGTTTTTCCTCTTCACTATCAGGCTCAGGGTTATGATCATATTTCCACTGTACAATAGGAGGAAGGCTCATTAAGATACTCTCGATTCTTCCATTTGTTTTTAGGCCGAAAAGCGTGCCTTTGTCGTGCACAAGATTAAATTCCACATAACGGCCGCGTCGAATTTGCTGCCAAGTGGTTTCTTTTTCGCCGTAGGCAATATCTTTCCGTTTTTTAAGAATGGGCAAATAAGCATCCAGAAAGCTATCGCCTATTCCGGTTACAAAGTTATACCAATCCTGCATAGATTGGTTTTCTTTGGCTTTGCAATGGTCAAAGAATAAACCGCCAATACCGCGACCCTCACCGCGATGCGTATTGTAAAAATAAGCGTCGCATTTGGCCTTGAATTTCAAGTAAAAATCGGAACCGTGAACATCACAGGCGGTTTTACATACTTGATGAAAATGCTCGGCATCCTCTTCAAAAAGATAATAGGGCGTAAGATCCTGACCTCCGCCAAACCAGCTATCCACAAGCGTTCCATCTTTTTCATACATTTCAAAATAGCGCCAGTTGGCGTGCACTGTTGGCGCATAAGGGTTTTTGGGATGAATTACGAGACTGAGTCCGCAGGCAAAAAAATCAACATCGCCCACGTCAAAATAATCCTGCATTGCTGGTGCCAGCGCACCGTGAACCATAGAAATGTTCACGCCGCCTTTTTCGATTACCGCGCCATCTTCGATCACGCGCGTACGTCCGCCACCGCCTTCTTCGCGCTCCCAGGGGTCTTCATGAAATTTAGCTTTGCCATCCACTTCTTCAAGAGCTGCGGTGATCTGATCTTGAAGTAAGTGGATGTAGTTGACGAATTGTTCTTTCATAACATCGATTTTTTTTCGATTTCCAATCGTTCTAGCGTTACCACACTCGCGGCAGTGGCTGAAAGCGGCAGGACGATTATAATTCCAATCACAGGGATCAATAAACAGCCCATAAAAACGATTCCGTTACCGATTGCCAGACCACGGTTTTTCTTTACAAAATTTATGCTTTCACGGTACTTATAATGGCGCTCCAGCGTATAATCCATATTGCCAAAACCTGCGTAATACGCCTGTACCAAAAAGGCGAGAGGAGTGGTGACAAAATTAACCACAGGAATCAAACCCAGAATTAACAAGGGAAGAGTAATTACGAGTTCCCAACCTAAGTTGCGCAGGTTAATGCGTATGCCTCGCCACAATTGACCAATGTTGGAAGTAACGCGATGGCCGTGTGTTTTGCCATAAAGGTGCATCTCGATTTTTTCGGAAACCGGACTCATAAATGGTGCGGAAAATGCCATGACAATATGTTTGTAAAGTATCAAACCCAATAAAATAACCAGCAAACCGCCCAGAACCGTACTTAAAGTGGCAATAGTTTGCGCTCCCCAATCCCAGAACCAGAGCTGGGCGATAAAAGCACCAATATCATCAGAGAATCCCCATGCTGAAAATCCAATTCCCACCGCCACAATAAAGCTGATCGCCATCGGCACCATATAGTATTTCCAAAGTCCCAGTGCATTGATGAGCGTAAAGGAACGGCGATAGGCATTTATGGCGTGCAAGCTGTCTTTGATCATGATTCGGTGATGAAAACCAACCGTTTTTCTGCGGTTTTAATTTCTCCTAAATGTTCTATT
>JBBPYO010000574.1:0-3078 GCA_038199845.1 Flavobacteriales bacterium | reverse complement strand
GCGACCGGCAATTTCGGTCCAAGAGGTATGTGGGTTTCGTTCCTTGAACTTGAAGGCTTCGGAAAATCGTACCGTACGCGCAAAAAATTTGGGGGGGAAGACCTATACGTTCCAATGACAGCCGCTCCAGTTGGCGAACGCTCAGACAGGACTGCGATGCGAGAAAATCGATAGAAAGGTTTCCCTGCGCCCTTACCAACTGCAACATGGCGCTATCGATTGGCAGTGCAGGTTTTAGCTTAAATAACTTGCTTAGAAAATAATCTTGGATGATGTTGTTCCTTTTTTCACTATCCGGGGCGGACATAAGTCGCTCGGTCACTTCGTTTATTTCTTTGCCAAGGATCAGGCGGGCATCAAAATCACGGTCGATGATTTCGTTCAACGGGATTCCGAGCAGGCGATACAGCTCGAATGGCCTGAACACTACAATTACGTCTGCATGCTTTTTTCCAAGATCTAGGGTTGCCGGTGTAAGCTGTGGCCCGATTCTTATGGCCCGGGGGCGCGCCGAAAGTACCAGATCTCTTTTTTACCTTGACGGGATCCTCCAAATAAAAGCACAGAAAACGGGTGTGGGTGGGCATGAAATTGTAAATGGGGGAAAGTACATTGCCTGACGTGAACTCATGACCATGATGCAGATAGTTTCCACATACTTTACCAGTGCGAGATGTGGCATATAATATAGTGTAAACATGTAACCACAATTTCTAAAAACTCCTTATATGAAATTAAACTTTTTCTTTACACAAATTATTAATTTAGTTGATATTTTAGTAGGAAAAAGTTTTGTTTTAATATGATTTTAGATTCACTCGAACTCCTAACTTTTCACTTTCCCATAATACATTTAAATGGCCGTTTAAATATTTAATTATAGGTATTGGTAAATGAACTTTGGGTCGAGTTTGAGAAAATTTACCTAAAGAAAAAGCAATATGCTTTTGATGGAAAAGGATTAAAAAAACCTTACTATGAAAAGGCTCTTTTGAGACTGATGGATAGTTCAAACAAATCTGGAAAACTATACTTTTTAAAGGTTTAATTCAATGGGAAGAGGCCAGTATGGAAACAAAGCTCGTCTTATTCTTATTTTTCTTGAGAAGAATAGAAATATAGGTTCGAATTTCTATTTTATGGCCTCCTTAATTTCACGCCAGGTAATTAAGCGGATTCCATTTTTCTCTAACTTGACCTTACAACTTTCACTGGTAAAATAATCATAATCTAATTGACGCCAATGAGATCCAAAGTTCGGGTGATCCACGGTAATTCCTTGCATTTCCTGTTCATCGAATGCCGGATGTAAGATGAGCACGTTAAAACCCGAGGGTAAATTGTCTAGAACATGGTCATAGTAGTCGGTCAACCTATCCTTTTCAAAATCCTCAAACGTTCCCAAAAAGAGATTATCTGCCATCACTTCGTCAGCGAAAAGTTTCTTTTTGACATCCAACCCTATCTCCGTAATTAGTTGTCTATGTAAAAACACAGGTAAATTGTAGGTTCTCCCCAACTGTCGATATATTTTTAAAAATTCGGGTCTTGCCGCTACGCTGAACATATGCGAATCGAGGTGTGTTGGTTTCAGACCGAAATCTATCGCCCTTTCTATTTGGGCCCTTAGTTCTTTTTGAACATCTTCGTTTGAGGCATATTTATGTAAAAGTCTTCTAGTCTTGTAAAAATGTCCATTTCGGTCCACTAGGCTGGGTACTTCATTGACAGACAGAACGGGGCCGAACCTATATTTTTCCCATTCACAGGTCAGTGTCAAGTGGATACCGTTGTCAAATTGTGGATTATCTCTTGCAAATTCCATCATTTCATAGCACCACGGGCAAGGGACCATGATACTATAGGAATTTACCGATCCATTTTCAAGGGCTTGGATCGTGGCCCTATTCTCCGAATGAGAGAGTCCCGCATCGTCGGCGTGAATCATCAACAATTTTTCATTGAGGGAATAGCCCAAGACACGCAATACATCCATATAGATTGATTGGGTTTTCGTACAATGTAAAAATAAAAAGCTGATATTTCTTACCTAATCATGATATGTTGACCTCCTTATAATTGGGATAGCTGTTGACTGAAATTTACTCATTTTTAAGCTTTTTCACATTTTGGGATTAAGCCTTAAATTTTGCTTTGATAATTCTCAACTGGTTTATTTATTTTGAGATCTTTAAAGGTTCATCTAAAGAAGGGTCAGAAATCCTAAAATGACCCTTTAACAGATTTTTTAAAATGTTCAATAATAGATATGAGGAAATGAACTTTGGGTGTGGCTTTTGAAAATTTTCTAAAGTAGAAGGTTAATACTTTTGGTGGAAAACCATAAAAAAACCTCTTTTGAACCTAGGGGATAGTTCAAATAAACCTGGGTTAAAATACTCGAAATCTGTTCTTAACATAAATTGCTGTAAAGTTTATTTATATACTAGAAAAACTATACATTAATTCTATGATGCGCAATCTAAAAATTTGTTTCAATCTTAATTCAATATTTCCCCCCGAACCATAATTATTTATATATCGTTGTAAATATTTTCAGCTAATTCAAAAGTTTTCAGATTTTCTCCTTCAATAATCAAGGAATCAATTTTTAGGTAACATTTCATTGAGTCATTCGATGATATTTTAATCCAAAATATTTTTCGGTATGGTCCGAAAACAGTCTAAAAATATCATTCATCATTAATTGATTATGAAGTTTAAGGAAGTTATTACCAGAGCTAGAAAGTTGCAAACTTAAATCCATATTCTTAAAAGGAGTTTTATCATAATGGACACGACCTCCACTTATCAATTTCAAATTTGGAAAATTAATTTTGGCTCATTTTTTATAGGAATTCGAAAAATATATTAAAATACACCTCGAAATCAATACTTGTATCTGTCGTATTATTTTTTCAACCCTTAAAGCCTAATCTTATGTAGTTGAGCATTAAATAGTTATTACTGTTTTGAAAATATCAGGCTTACTTATTCATTTTAAATGGTTTTATCGAACTTGTGAACTGTATGGCTTGAGGAATGACTTGATATTTATTAAGCACCCCAATGGCCGTT
>JBBPYO010000573.1:0-5865 GCA_038199845.1 Flavobacteriales bacterium | reverse complement strand
TAGTGTTTTTTGGGCGTTTCCCTGCGGGTCGGGCTTTCCACTTCAATCTTTTTGCTCGTGCCTCACAAAAAGGATTTCCGCTTCAATCCCTAACGCAAAATCCAATTTATAAGTTGGAAGAACGTGTGAAGTGTAGTTTGTTGAAAACCTTGAATTTAAGAACCTGCAAGGTATTCCTCGCTTTTTCTGCGAGGTTCCTTGTAGGTTTATTGCCTGTTTAAACCCGTTTTAGGCCATTTATAGTGTTTTTTGGGCGTTTCCCTGCGGGTCGGGCTTTCCACTTCAATCTTTTTGCTCGTGCCTCACAAAAAGGATTTCCGCTTCAATCCCTAACGCAAAATCCAAATTATAAGTTGGAAGAACGTATGAAATGTAGTTTGGCGAAAACCGGTAAGACGCTTAAACAAGCCTGATTAAAATTGTAAATTGAATTTAAGAACCTGCAAGAAACCTGCTTGTCGTGCTTCTGGCAGGCAGGTTCCCCGGCTTTCTTGTGTCGCTTTTACAGCGGCGTTCCTTTTAGGTTTGATCGTAGAGCGAGAGTGAAAAACCGTAAAATATACAATGTAGATTGATCTTTTCAACCTGCAAGTCTATGCACTGAGTTTATCGAAGTATAATTCCACTCCTTCATCAGATTCCCTGAAGGTTTTGAATGTCAACTGATATTGCCCAGTTGCAATAATGTTTTATATCACCAATTGTAATTGAACTCAAAATATTAAAACTGCCCACTGTGACTGAAGACTGCGACGGACCAGGTGGCTGAGTGAATTTCTTGGAGCTTAAGCGGAAAGAAATTTGTACCGAAGCCACAATTTTTCAAACAAAACCACTATTTAATTATTCCCGGTCGTATCCTTCTTTTTCTTATTAAAAAGTCCACCGAGTACATTTTTAACGGCATTTTTCACTTCCGCTTGAGAAGAATCTTTTTTAGTTTGTGGCGTAGTGGTATTAGCGTTCTTTTTGTCGCCGCCAAGAAGATTGCCCAGCGCATCCTTTATTTTATCTTCTCCTTTTGCTTGCAATTTCGCCTTTTGAGAAGCTACAATCTGTTGGGTTAGGTTTGTAATGGCGCCCTGCGTGTTTACGCTCACATTTGGACTGCTGAAACTGCCCGTTAGAGATACCGGGATTTCCACTTTATATGTATTTAAATCTGCATTGCTAAGGCTGGCCAATTGGTTTCCTATCTGGCTGCCCAGCATCTTCCCGGGAACATCAAGACCTAGCGTATAGTTCATCGTATTATCAAAATTGTGGCTTCCGCTCACCTTAACATTGATGCCCTTCACATCAAAATTGAAGGGTTTTACATTTATTTTTCCATCATCAAAACTCAGGGTCGTTTTTAGATTGTCCAGATTGATGTCGTTGAGGTCTATAAAATCAAGTTTACTGTCAAGCGCACTCAACAAAGGCATCTGTTTGGGGTCAACTTTTGCGGTGAGCAGTTGCGCAAAAGCATTTCCAGCTAAGGAATTCAAAATCGGGGTAAGGTCATTGTTAAGGTTTCCTTTCAGTTGAAAATCGGTATTCAGATTTCCATGCAAGGCTTTTGCAATGGGAGCAAGACCTTTTAACAGATTGAGACCGGCAAAAGACTGGTCAATATCTATCTTTTTCAGGTCGATTTTCATATCAAACTGAGGGGTTTCACTTTTGGTACTTACATTACCCGCAAGACCAATTTTTCCGCCAAAAATATCTGACGTCACATCTTTTAGCGTAGCGGTTTCATTAGCGATAAGAATTGAACCTTTTACGTTAGTAAGTTTGATGTTATCATAAATCACGGTTGCAATGGCAAAATCAATACCAGCATCTAGAAAAGAGGGGATTTTTATCGCTTCCTCACCCGTTTTTGGAGCGTTTTCGACCGTTTTTTCTTCCTTTGGGGAGTTTTCTATTGGTTTATTTTCTGGAGTTTCCGTTTCCGCAACGCTGAAATCGGCCAAATCAACCGTATTTGATTTTACAGTAAACCTTCCTTTAAGATCTTTATCAGAAACCATAAAAGGAATCAGATTTTCCAAGGTTCCAGTCGCAGAAATATCAGTATTTCCCGTTTTAGCGTTCAGTTTTTCAAGACTAATGGTGCTAGTATTGAATTTTAAGTTGGTTTCACTTATAGTAAACGCATTGGGAAGCTCTGGAGAAGTGTATTTAAAATCACGTAAACTGGCGGTACCTTGACTTTTAATGTTCTGGTATTGCTCTTTCTCCACACTTTCCATATCAAAAGTGGTAGTCATATTTACGGTAAGTATTCCATTGAGATCTTGTTCCAATTCTAGCGGATAGGCCTTTTCCAGATTGGCCAAGTTGAGCTTTCCATTAACCGCCATATTTATCAGCGGGTTGGTCGTAAGTCTATCTATGCGTCCTTTTGCGGCAAATTTGTCCTGATCTATGCTAAAGGTGAGGTTGCCAAGATTGAGATACGTAGCTTCAAGCTTACCGGTCTCGTTTTTGAGTTGGGCGTCTATGTTGATATTATCAACAGTTTTGGGTAAATCTGGATATTTAAAAGAAGCATTATTCGAAGCTATTTTAATATCTAGCATCGGGATATTTTCATCATCTACAATCCCATTTATGCGTCCATCTACCTGAAAATCGCCCGAAGTCGTTACGCCATCCAGGTTCTTAGCATACTCTTCAGGAATAACGGCCAGGAAGTTTTTAAAGTCGCTGGAAGGTGTTTTAAAGGAAAGATCCATCTCGTTATTGTTCTCATTGATCTGTATAAATCCTTCAAAAACAAGTGGCAACTGGTTAATCAGCGCTTTGTTATCCTTAAAGGTAAAGCGCATTTTATCGAGGTTCATTTCAATAGCTGCATCCAGTTGAACGCTGTTATTGTTCAAGTAATTGGTGCCGTCAAAATCAAAGGAAACCAAAGCATTGGTCTGCGTTTTAAGCGTTGAGGTAACTGCCGAAAAGTCACCGTTACCCTCGTGGTTCAACTCTTTAAGCCTTAAGAACGTGTTCGTACTTTCATCCAGATAATTCACACGGGAATTGTTGATCTCATAATGCTGCACAGCAAACTGAAACCCTTCAGAATCGCTTGTAGTGGCGCTTTCTGCGGAAGGATTTTCGTTTGTTTTAGGCGAATTATCAGCTTTTGCGATGTCATAATTGGCGTTTCCTAGACTATCAACCTTAATATTTATAAAAGCATCGTTTAGCGCCAGCGCATCTATTTTTAATCCGTTGCCACCTTTAAAAAGCTGTGGAATACCCATTTCCAGACGCACTTCTTTTCCGCTGGCAAGCGTATCACCGGCAAAGGGTGCTTTATTTACAACGCTAAAATCGTTTATGGTGAGCGCAGCGTCAGGAAAACTGGAGAAGAGACTTAGGCTCAGATCTTCCCACGCAACGGTGGCATTCACGTTTTTATTGATCTCTTTTTTGACCAGACTTTCAAGTTGGCCTTTAAAGATTATAGGCGCAAGAATCAAGATAAGAATCAAAATCCCTATGACGATTCCTGTGATTTTCAGTGCTTTTTTCATAATGTTTGGAGTGTATTAAATTTTCTCTTCCAGTTGATATTTTGCGAGCGTATTTCCCAGTTCTTCGTTGGTTTTCAAGTTAAAACGTTTCCTGAAATAATAAACGCCCGCGTATAAAAATGGCGTGTCACAAATGGCTATCAGTACTTTGAACAAAAACCCTGCCTCTAATAAAGCCCAGAACCGTTCCCATTCGATTTTTCCGAAAGCGCAAAGCAATAACAGCACCGTCGCCGTATCTATAAACTGACTAAAAAACGTGGAAAAGTTGTTGCGTAGCCATAAATGTTTGCCTTTGGTCACCCGTTTCCAAAAATGGAATACTTGAATATCTATGTACTGGGCAAAAAGATACGCCATCATTGAGGCGA
This sequence comes from Flavobacteriales bacterium, assembly GCA_038199845.1. Lineage (GTDB taxonomy): Bacteria > Bacteroidota > Bacteroidia > Flavobacteriales > Flavobacteriaceae > Leeuwenhoekiella. The sequence goes on along the minus strand of JBBPYO010000573.1, from coordinate 1,967 downwards.
GTACGGCAATGACCGTCGCGCCAAATACCTTGTTGAAAAGAGCGTCTGTAATGGGAGACCAATCCGTAGCTGGCGCGCTGTCTGAAATCCAGATGATTAATAGAGAGAACAACGAGGCAAAAATACCAGTGGTAACGATCTGGTTTGCCATTCTTTTACCATAGATCTCGCTGATAAGATCTGTGATCAAAAAAGTAATGGGATAGGGAAGAATTCCTACGGAAATCTCAAAGTGGTACAGCCCAAAGAAATCCCAGTAAAAGAATTTTTGAAAAATAAGGTTGGAAACCACTAGCGAGCATATAAAAAGTGCCCCCAGAATAAAATAAATGCGGTAGGCTAAAAATGCATCCCGTTGTGTGCGTGTTTCTTGCGACAAATTAAATATTATCTCTTTTTAGAAAGTTCAAAAATAGCCGATTATAGGCCTATTTTACTTAAATTGCTCTTAAAACCCTCTAGAGGGTTCTGTGTTTCCGTCTTTCATGTCGAAATACAAAGCATATTTCCGAACCGTACCTCGTGGGCTGTCCCGGGGCAGTTGAATTTTTAACAATTCTGCGCGATTAAAACCTTAAAAGATATCCATTTATCCCTTGGCGGTAATCAGGGGAAAACCCTTAAGAACCTGCAGCTTGCTGTTGATCTGCTTTATGAACGCGTGGGTTTTGTCACCCGTATTTCGCCGGTTTATAAAACAGCTTCATGGGGTTTTGAAGGACCCGATTTTTTAAATGCGATCGTCTGCATAAAAACAAGGCTTTCTAGCGGAAAAGTGCTCAAAAACATCCTAAAAATAGAACAGGAACTGGGCCGAAAACGTAGCGTTGAAAAGAAAGATAAATCTTATGCAAACCGACCCATCGATATTGATCTGCTGTTTCATGGAGATAAGATAAAAAACACCGAAAAACTACAAATTCCGCATCCACGCTTGCAGGAACGACTGTTTGTGTTGCTTCCACTTCATGATATTGCGCCGCAATTGCAACATCCAATCTTTGAAAAAAGTATTAATGAACTGCTTGCAGAAACCAAAGACGCGACCGAATGTAAAAAGCTTTCAGCAACACTTGAAAATCCGAGATCGAAATTTGATCTCAAAAAGCATCATTATATAGCTATTGAGGGGAATATAGGCGCTGGTAAAACCACACTTACTACGCTTATCGCGGAAGAATTTAATGCCAAACTGATTTTGGAGCGCTTTAAAGAAAACCCTTTTCTGCCGAAATTTTACAAGGATCAATCCCGGTACGCATTTCCACTTGAAATGTCTTTTTTGGCAGATCGTTATCAGCAACTGCTTGATGATATTGGTCAGTTTGACCTCTTTAAAGATTTTATGATCGCAGATTATGACAGCTATAAATCGCTCATTTTTGCGCAGATTACTTTGAGTCCGGAAGAATTCATTCTTTATAAAAAGCTGCATGGTATGATGTATCGCGAACTCGCAAAACCAACTTTATATGTCTATTTGTATCAAAACACAGAGCGGCTGTTGGCTAACATAAGAAAACGCGGCAGAAGTTACGAGCAGGATATCTCCGGCGATTATCTGAGCAAAATAAATGAGGGATATTTGCAGTTTATAAAAACAAAGCAGCAACGCAATGTTAAGATAATCGATATTTCTGCCCTTGATTTTTTAAATAGCCGGGAAGATTATATCCACATACTTAATGAAATGTGTAGCGACTAGGCAATTTTGAGATCGGAGAGTATAAAAAGAATAAATACGACCGTCAACGTTATCGTCAAACCAATGATAATACCCAGCAATAAACCAAATTGAATTCCATAGCGTTCCCCTTGTTGATATGACGTATAATCAAATTCGGTTTTCATTATGACTGATTTAGATTGACTAAATGTAAAGTATAAAGCTTTTAATTGTTAATATAAAGTTAATAAAAATTTAGGTAAATCACTATAATTTAATCGACTAAGTGATATAAATCTTA
>JBBPYO010000572.1:0-2809 GCA_038199845.1 Flavobacteriales bacterium | reverse complement strand
GCAAAAAATATATTTATGTGAAATGGAATTAAGAAGAGATCAGAGAGCAGAGAGTTGGAATAATAAGAATTGCAAACCGACATAAAACGCTAAGACTGTTTACTGCGACTGCCTATTACAACTGAAAACTGCAACTGAAAACTAAACAGGTGGCTGAGTGAATTCATTGAAGCTTTTGCGGAAAGGAATTTGTACCGAAGCCCCAGAGTGATCAAATAGATCATTGTCAACCCAAAAAACACTCAGAAAACCCTAAAATTGACCAAAATTACCCAAAAATCGGTCATTTTTGAGCAAAAAATCACTTATTCATCACCGTCTACAAAAGCCTGCAAATAGCGAAAACGTTCTGTAAGTTGGCCATCTTTAGTCATTCGGGCACGTTCTAAAACACCATCTTTATCGCCGTTAAAAAATGCTGGCATCACATGTTCAAAAAATAGTTCACCAAAGCCAGCGCTGGAATCCATTGGGAGTTCGCAGGGCAAATTATCAACGGCCATCACCGTTATGGCGCCGGGAGCATCAAAGGCGATTTCATTTTCGGTCTGCGCATCGTAACCATAAAAAGGATCTTCTATTGTGGAAGAACGAATGGTGGAACCTATTGGGCCATCTACATCACAGGAAATATCTGCGATTACCTCAATGTTGAATTCCGGTTTTTTAGCATCTTCTCGCGTAAACAAGTACGGTGCACCATCTCCATAAAAATGACCGGTTATAAAAAGTTGGGTCACTTCCGCAAAGCGCATAAAATTGGACTCAAAAGAAGTGGGATCTCTTAAGAATTCCGCCAGTGTCCCCGGTTTTTCATCAATGCGCTTATTATAGTCCATCACTCCAATATTGCAATAAACCGGCTCATCAAAATCTGTATTCAGAAACGCTTCAACATGTACTTTTTTGATTTTAAGATGATCAAGAATCTCCTTGACACCGCCAGCAACCCTTCCGCCTCCAGTAAGGCAGATTTTTATATTGGGAAGTTGGATTTTGTCCAGTTTGGTCTTCATTGCTTCCAGACCAGGAAGCTCGTTTGCCTTTGGTAATTGCCACGATTTGTGACGCATTCCCCACGCCCGAAAACCATTATACGCGCCGACCAGCCCAGCGTAACGACCAAAACCGATAAGACGGTTACCTTTTTTATCGGTTACAACTTCATAATCATAAAGCTGGATCTTCTTTTTGAGAATAACTTGCAAAAGCGCTCTGTTATATTCCTGTTTCTTTATGGTATGACTAAAGAAAAAATAGGTTTTATGAGAAAGGAGCGCTTCTACAGGCACTTCTTTTACGCCGAGTAAAATATCAGCTTTGGAAACATCATCGGTCACCGTGAATTCTGCTTTTTCATAGGCCACATCAGGAAAAACCCGAATGTGTGAAGCTTCAACTATAAACGTTGCCGAAGGAAATGCTTCCTGCACCTCCCTCAGTTTAACAGGTGAAAATACGGTACGCTTATCTGGCGGATTTTTTCCTTCCTTAATAATGGCAAAAGTGATGGACTGCATATAATTATTATGATTAAAGCCGTTTAACGGAAAAATAAGGATTTACAAGTTGTTTTTCGAGCTCTAAAGGAGTTATTAGGATAATATTGGCAAATTATTCATTTAGCCTTATCTTGCAGCCCCATTTCTCTGAAAATGAATTTATAAAATAAAGTCAGTTTATGATAAAGTACAACTTAATAATTATAATTGCAATAAGCATACTTACTTCCTGCGCGGCGCAGAAAAAAGAAAAAATAAGTGGTGACCGCGATGTCATTTCGGTGACCCACACTATAGATCAGCCATTCAATGGGTTGAGCATTGGCAATGAATTTGAAGTAAAAATCAAACAATCACAGCGTAATTCCTATATCCTCACAGCCGACAAAAACCTTGTTGATATCGTCACTTTTAAAGTACGGGACAGCATTTTGTACATAGAAACTTCGCGCCGAATAACAAGCAGCAAACGCCTGGAAATCTACCTGAATATCGAAAAAATTGACAAAATTGAGCTAAAAAACGAAGTAGAATTAAAAAGCGATGGACAGCTGGAATCTGATAATATGACTATAAGCAGCTATGACAACAGCGAGTTTGATCTTGATGTGCTGACAAAAAACCTTGGGATTAATCTGCACGGAAAATCCAGCGGGTCTCTGGAAGGCGTAACGGAAAATCTCAATGTGTTTATGAACGACCGTTCGGATCTGGAAGCAGAACTAAAAACAGTCAAAAGCACTATAAACTTGCAAAAACACTCGGAATTGGATATAGCAGGCGAAGCCGAAATCGCAGTAATAAGTCTTGCCGCCGACGCGAAACTCAAAGCCAAAGATTTTGCTATAGAAACCGCGGAAATATCCCTTATCGAAGACACCGAGGCAAATGTAAAAGTTTCTAAAACATTGACCGTTTTTGCAAAAGACAAAAGCGTTTTAAACAGTTATGGAAAGGCTGAGCTGAAAACTACTTTGAGCGATCAGGTGACTTTGAATAAGAAATAAAAACAAAGATTATTTGTAATTCTGAATTTTTAAATTGTCCTAATACACGTCACCCTGAATTTATTTTAGGGTCATACAGGCTAAAGCGTTATGAGTTTGTATTTGCTTAATTTGGCCGCGGGTCAAGTGCGACGCTGAAAAAAGTTCAGCATGATAAAAGAAGTTTTAGGGAAAAACAAAAAATAACTTTGAATTGTTGAATAGGTCTTTATTTATTCTGTTTGAAGAACATTCTATTATACTGAAATTTTCGTTTTATAATGCAGTTATTTTTTGCATAAAACTTGAGCTTTTGTTTGT
>JBBPYO010000571.1:0-2050 GCA_038199845.1 Flavobacteriales bacterium | reverse complement strand
GGTCACGCAGATCACAGCCGCTGGGGGCATAAGCACTATATTACGCACCATACAAATGTGCCCATCATTAAATACCGCCTTGGCGATATTGAAGTAACTGGGAAAGCTTATGGTGAAAGTTTTACTATTAATAACGTAAAGTTCAGTTTTCACCCGGCTGGGCATATTATAGGTAGTTCTCAGATCCGAGTGGAACACAAAGGTGAAGTCTGGGTATTTACCGGCGATTATAAAACCGAAAATGACGGGGTTGCCGTACCCTATGAACCCGTAAAATGTGACACCTTTATTACTGAATGTACCTTTGGTTTGCCCGCATTTAAATGGATTCCGCAAGCGGAAGTATTTGAAGATATCAACAACTGGTGGGCGGCAAATAAGGCTGAAGGAAAAACCTCGATACTTTTTGGCTATTCTCTGGGAAAAGCACAGCGCCTTTTAAAATATCTAAATCCTGAAATAGGGAAAATTTACACCCATGGCGCGATAGAAAACATGACCGAGGTTGTACGCCCTTTTATAGATATGCCACCCACAGAACGTATTACCCGCGAGACCGATAAAAAGGCAATCGCCGGAAACATCGTTCTGGCACCTCCCAGCGCACATGGCAGCACATGGATTAGAAAAATGGTGCCTTACGTGACCGGTTCCGCAAGCGGCTGGATGACTTTTCGCGGAGCGCGGAGAAGGCGGGCCATAGATAAGGGTTTTGTGCTTTCTGACCACTGTGATTGGGCCGGACTTTTGGAAAGTATCAAGGAAACCGGAGCAGAAAAAATCATCAGTACCCACGGCTATACAGACATTTTCTCCCGCTATCTTCATGAACAAGGCTATGATGCCCGCACCGAAGCAACCCAATATGAAGGCGAACTTGCAGAAATGGACAGTAAAGAAGAATCCCCCTAAACCCCAAAGTGAGAATTTGATAATAGTAAAGACTGGAAGATTCTGAAAATTTAAGATTTTCATTTTTTACAGTTCTCTTTCTTTTGAAGAACGGTAAAATCTCAGCTTACTGAAAGAGGGATGGTTTTTAGTTTTAAAAATAGTTTACAAAAAAATGAAAAAATTTTCACAACTCATAAAAGCTCTGGACAGCACAAATAAGACCAATGTCAAAGTAGACGCACTGGCACAATACTTTCGGGAGGCTGATGACAATGACAAGATATGGACGATTGCGATACTCTCCCATCGCCGCCCATCACGCCCGGTAAACACAACGCTTTTACGTATCTGGGCGACAGAGCTAGCAGGGATTCCGCTATGGTTATTTGAAGAAAGTTACCATATTGTGGGCGATCTGGCCGAAACCATTGCGCTGATTATTCCCGCTTCCAGCGAAAATTCAGAAAAGAGCTTAACCACTTTCCTTGAAGAAATTTTGGCATTAAAAAAGAAGCCAGAAGACGAAAAAAAGGAATATTTATTCGAAAATTGGACCAACCTCAACTATTATGAGCGTTTCGTTTTTTCCAAGTTGATCACGGGTAGTTTTCGCATCGGTGTAAGTCAAAAACTTATGACCCGCGCGCTTTCCAGAGCCACCGAAATTGATGAGGATATTCTCGCCTACAAACTTATGGGCGATTGGTCGCCACAGAATACGACCTATCAAAAATTGATTCTCGAAAAAAACCAGGAGGATTATCTATCAAAACCTTATCCGTTTTACCTTGCTTATGCTATTGGGGGCGAACCAGAGGATCTCGGACTCGTTTCTGATTGGTTTGTTGAGCATAAATGGGACGGCATACGCGCACAGGTTATTTTGCGCAATCAGGAACTTTTTATCTGGTCGCGTGGAGAAGAATTGGTCACAGACAAATATCCCGAATTTCAAGATTTTGTGGGCGTAATTCCCGATGGCACGGTAATAGACGGCGAACTTCTACCTTTTCCAAAGGGAAAAATAGGGAGTTTTAACGATTTGCAAAAGCGTATCGGCCGCAAAACGATTTCGAAAAATCTATTAACAAAAGTCCCGGTACGCTTAAAAGCATACGATTTGCTGGAATGGAAAGGCGAAGACATCCGGAATCTC
>JBBPYO010000570.1:0-7971 GCA_038199845.1 Flavobacteriales bacterium | reverse complement strand
GATCATTGATAAACTGGGGCAGCGGAGGGCGAATGGAAAACCCGGCGGAATCAATGATTTCATAGTCCTGCAGGCGGTCTCTAAAATCTTCATGGGTGTATTTTATGCCAGCGTCGATCTGGCCGTCATTGATTTTTAAGGTCAGTTTTTCTTCAATGTTGATAATGACCGCGTCCAGATTATTGCGCGCGTGGGTGAGCTGTGAACCAATTCCTTCGGTAAATTCCACTTCGCCGATATTTTCCTCTCCGATGGCAGTATTTGGCGTTCCCAGGCGGTATTCGGCAAAAATGTCATAATATTCCTGCTCCTTGGTGTGGTATGCAGAAACGATGGTCTGCAAGCTCAAGTTTTCATTCGGTTTGTACGTTCCTTTTAAAGCGCCGAAATAAGTTTCATATCGATCCTCTTCTTGTCCGTCATAATTAATGACCAATGCAATGGGATCTGTCAGCGTTCCGAAATTCGTCTGCCGCGCAAAAGGCTCGTAGTCATAACTATTAATGGCGATATTTCCCAAAAAATCAAGCGCAAATTTATCTGAAAAAGTATAGGTGAGATAGGTTTGTATGTCGTAAAAACGCGGTTTGAAGTTGGTTTCGGTCTGTTTGGCATCTACCAGCAGACTATTATCGCGGTAACGGGCGCCCAGCAGCGCGGTAAATTTACCGTTGTCCGCCACGCCTTCCGCAGAAAAACTTGCGCCCAGCAGACTTAAATCTACCGAAGCGCCAAAATCAACTGGACGCCTGTAGGTAATATCAAGCACTGAGGACAATTTATCGCCATATTTCGCCTGAAAACCGCCGGCACTAAAATCAACATCGCGCACTAAATCAGTATTTACAAAACTCAAGCCTTCCTGCTGGCCAGAGCGTATGAGGAACGGTCGGTACACTTCAATTCCGTTTACATACACGAGATTTTCATCATAATTACCACCGCGCACCGCATATTGCGTGCTGAGTTCGTTATTCGAACTCACGCCGGGCAGGGTGGAAAGTAGATTTTCCACACCGGGATTTGCTCCCGGGATATTGCGGATGGTTTCCGGCGAAAGTGAAACCCTTCCTTCTATGCGATCCCGGTTTATTGAAGAGATCACCACTTCGTCTATTTGTTCAATCGTGGTACGAAATACAGGATTGAATTCAAAAACCTCATTTGCTTTCAGCGAAAAAGTAAGTGTTAACGGCTGAAAACCCACATGGCTAAAACTAACCTGAATTTCGCGATTAACGGGAATCGCAAGCTCATAAAAACCGTTATTGTTACTCTGGGTGCCACCTTCGGAATAACTTACATTCACTCCAGAAAGTAGGTTATTTTCCGCGTCAAGCGTAACACCACGCAAGGTTGCTTGCTGTGCAATCATAACTGACGGAAGGAGGAGTGCAATAAATGCGAGATAAAGAGAAAGTACTTTCAAAAGCTATTTTTTTCTGAAAAAGGTGGCGGTAAATGTAGTGCTGTTTCCCACATTATCGGTCACAATGAGTTTAAGATTGTTTTCGGTTTCTTGAATCACATCATCTGCAAAATTATAGGTAAGCAGGTCGTCTTTATATTCATATTCCATCAAGATGAACTTACCGTTTATCGTCGCACGAAAATCCTTGATGCCTGATTCCTCATCAGTTATTTTGAATTTGAGTTGGTCGTAGGTTGACATCCATTTACCATCTTTTACATCAACGGGAGTTATTTTTGGCCGCGTGTCGTCTAGCGCAACGGTATAATCCGAAAGCGTTTTTGTGCGGGCGATAAGCGTGCTGCCATCTAAATACGCGCCGGTGTAATATGGTATATCATTGTAGCCCACAGAGCCGATATACAGATGTTGCATATCTTCGGGCGAATACCCGGAAGCGTCATAACGAATAGTAATATTTTTGGCAACCGGAATCATATCTTCGCCCAGATGCAGCACATTATCTTTTTGACTCAAATCTAAATAGTGCTCGTCAAAAAATGCTCCCTTCGGAAAATAAACGGAGTATTTACCAAGCTCTACGTTGAGGGCTTCGTTGGGATGCACAAAATAATCGGTTTTTTTTATCTCGCGAGGGGCCAATATTTCCTGCTTTTTGACTCTTATTGGCACTAAAACGGAGGTTTTATTGCCTTTAAAATCAGAGATCACAATATTATAGACATAGGAAGTTCCATCGGCTTTCAGATCGATAATACCTTTATTGGTCTGCTGTGTAAAAATGCTCAATGGATTGTTAGGCTCTATAAACAGCTTTTGCACGCGTTTCCTTTTAGACTCATAATAACCATAATCAATCATAAGTTTGACATAATTGGTTTCAGCAAAAGAAAATTTATCCATTAGCACTTCTAAATTTTTATTGCCATTAAATGAAGTTTCAATTTTATATATCCCATTTTTATTGGGCGCGCCATCTTGCATATCTACTGTGGCGATACCAAAACCGATAGGGCCAAATGCTTCTATTTTTTCACTCATAAAACTTCCGTCAGGCTGTTTGTTAAGACGCAATTCCTGTCTGTACTGCGATTGATTTACTTGGCTGCTATCGCCCAGCGGATAAACCATCAGGTCAGAAACAAGCGGACTTCTGGTATCTGGCACCTCGATACCAAAGAGCATGGGATTCATGGGGCGCTGGCTCGCATCGCGGATCTCAAAATGAAGGTGAGGTGCGGTGCTGCCGCCCGTATTTCCACTAAAAGCGATAATATCGTCTTGATTCACTTTGAGTTCTCCAGGTTTGGGATACAATTCAATGTCATAGGATTCCTGCGCATATTGCTGCGCTTTTACGTAGGCTTCAATTTTTGGCGAAAAGCGGGATAAATGCGCATATACACTCGTATAACCGTTAGGATGTTGTACGTACATAGCTTTGCCATAACCAAAACGCTGTATCTTTATGCGACTTATGGAACCACTCGCACTCGCATGAACGGAGAGTCCCTCCCGGTGCTGGGTTTTTATATCCAGACCGCTGTGGAAGTGACCGCCGCGCAGTTCGCCAAAGTCACCGGCCAGAATTATGGGGATATTCAATGGGTCTTTAAAATAATCTGTAGGTATTTTGTCCTGTGCATGGCCAGTAAGGCTCGTTGCCAGAACAAGGATGTAAATAATTGTTCTCATTAAAGCGAATATAGCTATTTTTAAAGGCAAAACGATGAGAATGCTAATTGCGTATATTAAGAAGTTGGTTTCTAGCACTCCAGTTCACGGTAAAATATTTTTTGCAGTGATTTGCTAAATTAAACGCGATTATATTGGGATATTCTTAGCCAAATGTTAACTTTGTGTGACCAAGTATTGAGAATTGGCCTTAAATGAGTGAGCTTCTAGACCGCATTAATTCCCTACAAAGTGGCCTGAATAAGTTGGTCAAACAACATCAGGCATTAAAGCGGGATTACAAGGTCTTGTTGCAGGAAAATAAGGAACTGAAGGTGGAACGGTCTAAATTTTTAGACAGTTTGGAAGATATTGACTCAAAGTACAGTGCACTTAAGGCGGCAAATGCAATGCTAGGCAGTAAAACGTTTAAAAAGGAAACAAAGCTTAAGATAAATACGCTCATCAGGGAAATAGACATGTGCATAGCACATATTGCAGATTAAGGATTTATGGCAGACGTGCTTAAAATAAAAGTTACTATTGCAGACCGCGTGTACCCTTTAAATATAAATCCTTCACAGGAAGAGGGGTTGCGCAAGGCGGCTAAAGAGATCGAGGTAATGCTTAAAAAGTTTGAGCAGAGCTACGCAGTACGTGATAAACAAGATGTACTTGCAATGTGTGCCCTGCAATTTGCCACAAAGGCTTTGCAACGGGATATTGTAGATTCACAGGATCAAGAGCAAGCTATAAAGCAACTGGAGTACTTAGAGCTTATTCTCGCGGAGCAATTATCCTGAGCGTTTGTTTAAATTGAATTCTGTATGATTTCCATCCTGATAGCTATCGGGATTATAAATTTTGGTGTCGTATAAAATTTCGAGGATATGTATATATCCATCGAGTTTTAAACATAGCCAAGAATCCAAATAAGTGGAAATCAGCGTGAATTTATTTAAATTAGCGCTTACGTTCATTAGACATTAAACAAAATTAATTACTGCCTACATTGGTTATTTTTTTGGTAAACTCAACATTTATTCTTTAAGAAGGGTGAGTTAGGGTTGTTAAAGCATGCCGTCTTTGTAACGGAAGCTTGATCAGTCCATTAGCCCTATAGTTATCTTTAAAGGAGTTTATTCAAATCCCAACCGATGTAGGCTTTTTTTTTTATATATATACTTCATGGAAACCAATTTTTATATACTCTTGTTCATAGTCGCGGTCATCGCGCTTTTCATAGGATTCTTAATCGCTAAACTATTGGAGCGCAACAATGCCTCCCAGATGGTCATCAGAGCAAAAGACGAAGCACAAACCATTGTAAAAGAAGCCAACAAGGAAGGCGAATCAATTAAAAAAGATAAAATACTTCAGGCTAAAGAGAAATTCATCGAACTCAAGTCCGAACATGAGAAAGTGATTGTGGCCCGTGATAAAAAACTTACGGAAGCCGAAAAGCGTGTTCGGGATAAGGAATCTCAATTGGGCAGCGATATCGCAAAAAATAAAAAGTCTTTAAAAGAGTATGAAGATATGCTTAAAGACTATACGGATCGGGTAGAATATCTTGAAAAGCGAACCGTAGATATAGATAAACTGCACCATAGCAAGGTACAACAACTAGAAGTGATTTCTGGTTTACCCGTGGAAGAGGCCAAAAAACAACTTATAGAATCCCTAAAAGATCAGGCGCGTACAGATGCAATGGCTTTTATTCAGAATTCCGCAGAGGAGGCAAAAATGACCGCGGATCAGGAAGCCAAAAAAATCATTATAAATACGATACAGCGAATAGGAACCGAAGAGGCAGTAGAAAATTGCGTTTCGGTTTTTAACTTGGAAAGTGATGATGTAAAAGGTCGAATTATAGGCCGTGAGGGTCGAAATATTCGTGCTATTGAAGCTGCTACCGGCGTCGAAATTATAGTGGATGACACACCAGAAGCGATAATATTGTCCTGTTTTGACAGTGTGCGTCGTGAGATTGCACGGTTATCGCTGCATAAATTGGTAACAGACGGTCGCATCCACCCAGCACGTATTGAAGAAGTTGTACAAAAAACAACGAAACAGATAGAACAGGAAATTGTAGAAGTAGGAAAACGCACTGTCATTGATTTGGGCATTCACGGGCTTCATCCAGAATTGATCAAAGCGGTTGGTCGTATGAAATACCGATCTTCTTACGGGCAGAATTTATTACAGCACAGTAGGGAAGTGGCAAAATTATGTTCGGTAATGGCTGCGGAACTTGGCATAAATCCAAAACTTGCCAAACGCGCCGGTTTGCTGCACGATATTGGTAAAGTACCTGAAACGGAAAGCGAAATGCCCCACGCACTTTTAGGGATGCAAATGGCCGAGAAAAATGGGGAGAAAGCTGAGGTTTGCAACGCCATAGGTGCGCACCACGACGAGATTGAGATGACGACTTTACTTGCACCTATCGTTCAGGTTTGTGATGCCATAAGTGGCGCAAGACCGGGAGCAAGAAGACAGATACTGGATTCCTATATTCAGCGTCTCAAAGATCTTGAAGATATTGCCTTTGGTTTTCAGGGTGTCAAAAAAGCGTATGCAATTCAAGCGGGACGAGAACTCCGTGTAATTGTAGAAAGTGAGAAAGTTAATGATGATAGAGCGTCAACGCTTTCTTTTGAAATATCTCAGAAAATCCAAACCGATATGACCTATCCCGGTCAGGTAAAAGTGACCGTTATCAGGGAAACGCGAGCCATAAATATTGCCAAATAAACCGATAATTGACCCTTACGGGCGATTTTTTAATTAGATTCGGTGGTTTTTCCACGGTAATCCAATTTTCTGCTTTGAAACCAAGCCTGTTAAATAGCGCTTTTTTATTAAAGCTTTAAACTAAATTTACCCTCCGAATTCAAATTTTAAAATCTGCTCCGTGTTGAATAGAATCACCCTTGTTGGCCTCTTTTTAAGCTTTTTTACACTTTTAATGCCCGCTTTGTCCCAAGCTCAAATAAATAGCGGGGACAGCGGTTTTAAAGATTACTATCCCATTTCAAAACGTCCTTATCTATCTGGTGGGATTGGTAATAATCCCTACGAAGACATTGTTTTTGATGCTAAGCCAGTAGTTTATTACGGTATTTATAACGATATCCGTGAAGCACTGAGTAAGGATACCATAACAGCAGGAGATGCTGTTTACCTGAGCATTCAACCGCAGTTGAGACTTTACAATGAGAATTCAAAACCGGTAAAAACTCCAAGTTATAAAGTGCTTTTAGGTTGGCAGCGTATCCTGAGCACTAGAAACAACAATTTTTTTACTGCCGCTTTGGAAACAGGTCATTATTCTAACGGACAAACCGGTGCTGCTTTTTCTACTGAATTCGAAGAAGGTACTGATGGTGGGAATGCAGCTTACGGTAAAATCACTGACAAGACAAATCTCTCTGCGATTTTAAACAGGAATTCCGGTAATTTTTCTACCAACTTGACCCGCTTTAGTTTGAATTATAGAATAAACCAATTTGATAGCATTGATAAACCCACACGGATTCATTCGTTTACGCTCACTTATCAACGCTATCATGATCGTTTTATGGGATTATTTGTATTTGGCGGTTATAATCCCAATGATATAAATATTTATGGAAGGGATCAGGTAGAAATAATTTATGGCTATACCGGTTATCTCAAGGACGCTCGTTTTTCACTGGAGCAGGAGGTTTATATGCGCTTTGGTTCGCAGTCCTCTGTAGATTTTTACCGCTCCGAAAGCCGCGGAATCATTTATCCCTGGGATAACGATTTTGGCTTTTTTGCTGAATTTTCTTTTGGTTTTGATGATTATAACTACCGTTTTGTAGATAGCTTTCCACGTTTATCTGTTGGCGTGACCTGGGATTGGTTTACTCCATTTGTGGTCAAAGGGAAAAAAGAAGCTGCCTTTTAATTTAAGCTTCAATAGGCCGTTTTCCCCAGGTTTTGAGCCGTTTTTAATTCTCATGCGCGTTTTTGAAAGATCAAGGCCATTTTCCAGTTCGCTGATGTAGTATCTACGCTTCCCGTAGTTCGCAATGCAAATCTCACGCTTGCCTAGTTTCTTAGAACTGCAGAGCGCCATGGTTTTGTCGCCTTATCCGCCATTTTCATTACTTTTAATACCGACTCACTTTCTTGTTCTACGTTTCAGAATTTCGAAGACTTTCTTCAAATTTAGAACGCATCTTACTGATATCTATTTTGTAATCGGCATAAAGCTCAATGGTACAAAACTGTTGCGCACTTATCATTGACCAGTTTTCAAAAGTTAGTGAAATGATTTCTCAAAGAAGAAATTACCAGAAGATGCAGATTCAATGTTCGGAATACGATTCAGGTATTTTTCAGCAGGAAGCGCCCACAATTGAAATTGCAAGAAATATATAAAAATGGTCGAAAAATGGACTTATTTGGGGGGAAAATGAGATAATTTGAAGATAAATTATATGAATATAGTAAACCTACCATGGACTTTTAAACCCAAAAACCGATCAAAACGAAGCCTATTCAATAAAAGGGAATTTCGCGTAAGAGGTTGAAGAGAATATGAGTGCATTTACCGGGAATGAATCTTTTTTGTGATGAATAATAAAAAAGATTGCAATGGATGGCCGGACCCACAGTGAACGCTCAAAATCCGATTGAAATGGTCGAAAATCGGTTAAAAAGGACGTAAAACAGACGGCTTTCGGGAAGAAAAAAGCTGCTAGAAAACTTTGCGGATATTAAATTCAATTTATACTCCCCCAATGATGTATCAAATTTCAATCTATTAATCGTTAAAGCCTGTCATTCCTTAAATATCTGAAAAGTATTAATAAAAAATTAAGAATTAT
>JBBPYO010000569.1:0-4554 GCA_038199845.1 Flavobacteriales bacterium | reverse complement strand
CAGACAGTTATTATACCGGAGGCCGTAGTTTTACAAATTACGGTATCCGTGACATAAAGGATACCTCAGCAGATATTATTTATAAAACGGAACGCTCTACCGGTACCGGAAGCGGCGGCTTTTCATATAGTGTTCCCGTTGCCAATGGTAACTATCAAGTAAAGGTTCATCTGGCAGAAATTTATTGGGGTGCCACTGGCGGCGGACCCGGAGGAAAAGGCAAACGTCTCATCAACCTATCACTTGAAGGCAAAAAGAGCTTGTCTGGACTCGATATCATAAAAGAAGTAGGTTCAGAAACTGCACTTATTAAAACTTTTGATGTAACAGTCAAGGACGGTTTTCTTAACCTCGACCTTACTGCGAGCAAGAATGAACCAAAGATTGCCGCTATTGAAATTATCAAAAAAGAGGTTGCAAAAGAAACGGTTGTAGCACGTATCAACGCGGGCAGCGGTGCAATTACTGTAGACGGTAAAAAGTTCAACGCAGATTCCTTTTATAAAGGCAGTACTTCTGTTTTTCAAAATCAAAAAATAAAGGACATTAAGAATACCACTCAGGACGCTCTTTATAAAACCGAGCGTTCTGCTGGCAAAGACAAAGGAAGTTTTGGATATGCAATTCCTGTCGGGGTTGGCACTTATAGAGTTGCGCTTCATTTTGCCGAAATTTATTGGGGTGCCACAAATGGCGGCTCAGGAGGTGAAAATAAACGTAAGTTTTCGGTTGCCTTGGAAGGTAATCAAGTTGTGGCCAATTATGATATGATAAAACAGTTGGGAGCAATGACAGCTACTGTTAAAACCTACAAAACCACTGTAAGTGACGGCGTTTTGAATATAGATTTCAGCGCTACTGTAGATCGTCCCAAAATTGCAGCTATTGAAGTTTTTAAGGAGAATGATTCTCCAGCAAAAGAGCTTCCCTTAATAGCAAGTTTTAATGCTGGTGGACCTGCGATAAAACTTGGCGGAACCACTTTTAAAGCGGATGCTTATTCCAGGGGATCAATTAAAACTGGCGGTACCACCTTTACCGAAATCAAAAACACAAATTTAAACGCGCTTTATAAAACCGAGCGCAGTTCAAATACCGACAAAGGTAGTTTCAGCTATGCTTTTCCGGTAACCAATGGTACGTATCAAGTAAAACTGCATTTTGCCGAAATTTGGTTTGGATCGCCCAAAGGTGGTCCCAGCGGAACTGGAAAAAGAAAATTTAATGTCGCTTTTGAAGGTAAAAATAGAACTAATAATCTTGATCTGATTAAAGAAGTGGGCGCTGCTTCAGCATTGATAAAAACATATGAAGTAAACGTTAGTGATGGCGTGCTCAATATTGATTTTTCAGCAAGTATTGACCGTCCGCAAATCTGCGCAATTCAATTATATGGTAATGGCAAATTGGGAAAAGAAAGCCAAGATCCCTGCGAGTGGACGGATTTAGCACCCAGTGGTGTTGAAAAATTTGAATCTCAATCAGCTAAAGTTGGGAACAAATTATACGTTTTTGCCGGTTTTCTAAACGGTTTTTTCATTACAGGCGCCACCGATGTTTATGATGTTAAAAATAATATATGGTCCCATGGTGCGCCCATGCCCATACCCGTCACCCACATGGGGAAAGCCGTGGTCAACGAAGAGGTGTGGATGATAGGCGGCTTTACGGGAAATGATCCCGGCGTGGCGACAAATAAGGTACAAGTTTACAATACCAAGACAAATAGCTGGAGAGCAGGACCGGCACTCCCCGCCCCTCGTGGTTCTGGTGCCGCAGCTTATAACAACGGTAAAATACATTTCTTTGGTGGTCTGCTTCCTAACCGAGTAACTGATGTCGATGAGCATTATATACTTGAGCCCAAAAATCCTGCTGCTGGTTGGGTACCCGCAGCTCCTTTGCCATTTGGCAGAAACCATTTAAGTGCTGCAAGTGTAAATGGTCTGGTGTATGCCATTGGTGGGCAGTTCGGTCATGATAATGGCGTTAAATATTTACGTTACCTGCACGTTTATGATCCTCTTACAGATAGTTGGACACGTAAGGCAGACCTCCCTTCAGATCGTTCTCATTTTGAACCCACCACCATCGTTCATAATAACAAAATCATCATCATGGGCGGGAGACGTGGGTCATTCTTTTTTGACGATATTACTGAATATGACCCCGCCTCAAATAGTTGGACAGAACGCTGTAAACTTCCTGAACCACTTTTAGCTCCTTCAGCCGAAATCTTTAACGACCGACTTATAATTGCAAATGGTGGAAGAGCAGAAACCGATCTTCGGGACAACACACGTTTTCTGACCATAGAACCAGATGCTACGCTCAGCAATAAAGAGCAGGACAAAAATCTTTCAAACGGGAACCAACTGGAAGGTGCGATCACGGTATTTCCAAATCCTACGCGGGGTAACCTCAACATTCAAGGTATCATCCCAAGTGCTGAAAAGATCACTGTATATATCAAAAACGTAAATGGAGCTAATTTAATGACCAAGGAATTTGATGCGCTGACTTCTGAATATATCTTGGAAACAAATGCATTACAAAGTGGTCTATATTTTATTGAAATCGTCAATAATAATAACGCTCAAAAAGTCATCAAATTCATTAAAAATTAGAAGATTTATCCAAAAGGAATTCGAATAACCAATAAAAATTCGGTTCAAATCATTAGAAAAACGCCTTTTGTACACTATTAATACCCTGAAAAATGGAGTATTTAGGTGGATTAATGGGCGTTTTTCTATTTATTATAATTAAGCATCAAAGTGTCCATTGAAATTTGAATTCAGATAGAATGCTTTAATTTATAACACATCTATTCTAAAAAATAGTTTAACTCGAGTGAATTTGGCTCCCTTTAGGAATGATTCAGAGGTGAAATTATTATAGATTGCTGGAAAACTTTACGGTGTAAAAATAGTTATAGATAAAATTAGTATCCAATCCGCTTTCATTCATAAACTGCAAAATCCCCGAATATAAATTAAATAAGAGATTTTTCTCGATCTTAAAATGTAAATGTATTCTTGAAAAATTACTTTATAACAGGGGAATTTCGCTCCCTTAAAGGATTGTATAAATTATAATTTACAATTAAATTTTATTCAGCACACTTCTCCGAAGAACAATAAAATAGCCAATTACGTCAATAAATGGTCTTTTTTAGGCAAAAATAGACTGATTTTCGAGAAAATACAGTAATTGTTCATGCATTTCTTGCGTATAATCATAATGTGTAACCATGCGTAATTTCCCTGGGCCTAAACTGCTCATGTGAATATCATTATTTTTCAATGTATTCAAAAAGGATTTTTCATCCACTTCAGGTTTGAGATTGAATATTAAAATATTTGTTTGTACGGGATCGACATTGGCCACTGCCTCATGTTTGTTGAGTGTGTTCGCAAGTTCTTTGGCGCGTTTATGATCTTCTTCCATACGCTGCCAGTGGTGATCTATGGCATAAATACCAGCCGCAGCCATATAACCGCCTTGTCGCATCCCGCCACCCAGAACTTTACGAACCCGCATCGCTTTATTCATTAATTCTTTCTTTCCAACTAGAACAGAGCCCATAGGCGCACCAAGACCTTTAGAAAGACAAATCGAAATCGTATCAAAAACTTTCCCATAGTCTTTGGGAGATTCATCTGTTGCTACCAGCGCGTTCCAAAGGCGCGCTCCGTCCAGATGAAGTCCCAGTCCATGATCTTCACATACTTTTTTGATTTCTAAAATTTCACTAAAATCATAACAAGCACCACCACCTTTGTTAGTAGTATTTTCAAGGCAGACCAACGATGTCAACGGACTGTGGTAAAAATCTGGCGGATTAATACACGCCTTTACTTGTTCTGCGGTCATCATGCCACGGGTACCATCCACCAATCGGCAGGAAACCCCACTATTAAACGAAACCCCACCGCCCTCGTAATTATAAACATGTGCATATTTATCGGCAATGAGCTGCTCACCGGGCTGTGTATGCATCTTTATCGCCGCTTGATTGGTCATACTTCCTGTAGGAAAATATAGAGCGGCATCCATACCAAAAAGATCGGCTATTTTCTCTTCCAAGGCATTTACGGTGGGATCTTCTTTATATACGTCATCCCCTACTTGTGCTGACATCATCGCCTCTAGCATTTGTGGTGTGGGCCGGGTCAACGTATCGCTTCTCAAATCTATTCTCATGATTTTGGATTTAAGGTTGGTTGTCTTTATTGTTATTAAAATTAATATTGAAAATAATCATTTAACAAAAATTGAACTGACAATGATCGAAAATGAGGAGGTAATAAATAAAACCGTAATTTTTGATAGGAAATTTTCTTTTTTTAATAAAAAGATTTCATATTTCTCTTCCTTATTTATTTGAGTCGCAGTTTTTGACATCAATGAAAATTACAAATTTCATGTATAATTTGTCAATTTTATTCACACTGGATTATTATCTTTTAACTCTAAACTTTGATTCAAAAGTCGTTATTTATAATTGATCATTGTTAATTCCTTTATTTTTCTCTTTTCACCCTCCGCTCT
>JBBPYO010000568.1:0-3376 GCA_038199845.1 Flavobacteriales bacterium | reverse complement strand
GAGTGTTATTAATTACAATGGTGAGAAGTTCGAAGCGCTTCTCAATTAATTCCTTAGCCCGTTGAAAAACGGGCTTTTTTTTTTGGATTTTAAAAACACAACTTTGTGCGCTAGCTTGTACTTTTTCATAGCTACTTCGTTATTAAAGCACTGATTTAGCAATACTAAACTCCTTTTTTAAAACCTCGTTTCTGAAAGAAGTCAATGCGCTATCAATCCAAATTGGATTATTAGAAGCGCCCTTTACAAAATCGGCTTAAAACGCTATAAATCGGTCGTAAATGGCACAAAAAAAGGCTATTTATTGTAATATTTTTTAAGAACACTTTTTCTTCCCACGGTCGCAGTAATAATATCTTTATCAAGATTCCAGCCGCGTGCCGGGCAATATTGTCTACCATACCAGATAATTTGTAGGTGCAGATCGTTCCAAGTCTTTTCTGGAAACAAGCGCTTTGCATCTCTTTCGGTCTGTACCACGTTTTTTCCATTTGTAAATCCCCAACGGTACATGAGTCGGTGAATATGTGTATCAACTGGAAACGCTGGGATATGAAAAGCCTGTGAAATCACGACACTGGCTGTTTTATGCCCGACAGAAGGTAATTCTTCAAGCGCTTCAAGGAATTGAGGTACCTCGCCGTCGTATTTGTCCAGTAATATTTGTGAAAGTCCGTGTATGCCTTTGGCTTTCATGGGTGATAAACCTACCGGTCTTATGATTGCCCGGATTTCTTCAACGGTAAGTTTTACCATATCCGCCGGATTGTTTGCCCTTTCAAATAGCAATGGGGTGATCTTATTAACACGTACATCTGTACTTTGCGCGCTCATGAGCACCGCGATAAGCAACGTGTACGGATCTTTGTGTTCTAACGGGATAGGAATTTCCGGATAAATACGCTTTAACGTATCTATAACGAAGCTTACCTTTTCGGCCTTGGTCATTTTCTTTATTTTTAAGCAAAACAAAAATAGACAATATGAGTACATTAAAAGAAGGTGATAAAGTCCCAGAATTTGAAGCGCAAGATCAAAATGGAAATAGTATAAAACTAGACGATTATAAAGGGCGGAAGGTGGTTGTTTTTTTCTATCCAAAGGCTTCCACACCAGGCTGCACGGCAGAAGCTTGCAATCTTCGTGATAATTATAAGGAATTGCAAGATGCTGGTTATGCAATTTTGGGCGTTAGCGCCGATTCTCAAAAAAAACAGACCAATTTTAAAGAGAAATATGATTTTCCATTCCCACTGCTGGCAGATGAGGATAAAAAAGTTATTGAAACCTTTGGCGTTTGGGGACCCAAAAAATTTATGGGCAAAGAATATGAAGGAATAAACCGGACCACATTTTTAATAGATGAAAATGGAAAAGTAGAAAGGGTAATAGATAAAGTTAAAACCAAAGACCATGCGGCGCAGATTTTAGAAGAAGTTAGTGAATAACAAAATTCTGGATCAAATTTTCTTTGGAAAAATGCAGCATACGGATTATGAGCGATGAAAATAGGATGATTTTCGATTAAAATAGGTCAATATTTGAGTGAAAAGAGCGATTTTAGTAGTTAGTTACTAAATTTTAGCAGTCTTTTTATTTGATAATTTCCCACTCGAAATTCAAACTTTTATCCGAATCAAGACGCATGGATTTCTTATGAAATATTGAGTACTGACCTCTTTTTAAAAACACCTTTGTAAAGTGATTGCTTTATAACGGTATTTTTTTATAGGATTTTTTTAAAAAATCCTGAATCCTTAGGATTAACTGCAATTAAAATTGAGCGGAATTCTGGTATATTATTTTAAATAGCGCGTTTCGGATGGTTTTAGTATTAATCATTCTAACTTTGTAAGTTAAAATTTTATGTAATAAAGACAATTTAAAAACCCTTTTTGAGTTAAGTCTTATTACGATTTACTGAATTTCAATCCAACGTATCTTTCTTGGTTCAAGCCATCTAATTCTATTTTGAATTCATTTAAAATTTAGAAATTGAACAATATACATACGGCAAGTTTCGATGTGTGTTTTGTAAGTGTATTAGCGATTGGTATCCAGTTGTTTGCATTTTTTTAGGCAAATTGGATATTGTAAGTTTAAATTATCGTTAATTGCCAAAAAAAAAATAAAGATGTATCTTCCGACATAACTTTATTAAACTATTAATTAATAATTTTTAATCTGTATTATTTTCCGTTTGAAGGCGTGCCCTTCAATCTGATTATTTTTTTTCAAATTAATTTATGGATAACACCCAGCACAGTGTGATTACCGGAACAGGAGCATATCTTCCTTCTCGAAAAATCACCAATAACGATTTTTTAAATCACGAATTCTATGAATCTGGTGGAAAAAAATCGGAAAAGAATAACCAAGATGTTATAGATAAGTTTTTCGAGATCACTACTATCACCGAAAGACGTTATGTGCGTGATGATCAAGTGGCATCAGATATTGCTTTTCTAGCAGCAGAAGAAGCTATCGCAGATGCTGCGATTGATCCCGAAGAACTGGATTATATTATTGTGGCACATAATTTTGGTGACGTAAAACACGGCAGTAACCGCAGTGATATGGTGCCTGCATTAGCTTCCCGAGTAAAGCATAAACTTAGGATCAAAAATCCGGAGTGTATAACTTATGATCTCCCATTTGGCTGTCCCGGCTGGTTACAAGGAATGATTCAAGCAGATTATTTTATTAAATCTGGCGATGCCAGTAAGATTCTCGTGATAGGTACAGAAACCATATCTCGAGTAATAGATCCACATGATCGGGACGGAATGATTTATGCAGATGGGGCTGGGGCAACAATTCTTGAAGCTTCTCAAGATAAAAATCAAGGTTTACTTGCGCATAAAACAAGATCAGATACTTATCTGTATTCACAGATGTTAAAAATGGGTAGTTCCTATAATGCTCAAAACGGTAGAGCAGACGATCTATATTTAAAAATGAATGGACGTAGATTATACCAATATGCATTAGAAACGGTACCAAAATCCATCAAGCTGTGCCTTGAAAAATGTGGAATTGACATAAGCGAGGTAAAAAAAGTACTTATTCACCAGGCGAATGGCAAGATGGATGACGCGATTTTAGATCGGCTTTATAGCCTTTATAATGTAGATAAAGTGCCAGAAAATGTCATGCCAATGATTATTTCCTGGACAGGAAATTCTTCGGTAGCCACAATCCCAACATTGTTAGATCTCATCCTCAAAAATAAACTAGACGATCATTCTATAAATAAAGGGGATATTGTTGTATTTGCATCCGTAGGTGCAGGAATGAACATAAATGCTGCGGTATACAAATTTTGATCATTAGTTTACGGTCAAAAATATAAGACTGCTACGCTGAAAAATAGTGG
>JBBPYO010000567.1:0-4118 GCA_038199845.1 Flavobacteriales bacterium | reverse complement strand
CTTCCGGTTTTTGCCGAAAAATAAGCAAGGTAATATTGAGATCTTGCAGGTTTTTCCGAAGGTTTTCCACACTTTCGATCAAAAATTTCGCTCGAAACTTTTCCGTCTTTTTAAAACCAAAATCTCCTTCCAAATAATGGCGCGGATCAAAGCAATAAACGGCAATTACAGGTTTATTTTCGGAGCACGCTTGCTCAAGTACGCTGTTATCTGCAATGCGTAAATTAGTATTGCTGAACCAGACCAGATTTTTCATTACGTTACTTGGATTTTTAATCTAATTTTCAACTGATTTCAATCGGTTTTTAGCTTATTTTGGGCGATTTTGGGCATCTTAAGCTGTTTTATACCTGAAATTTTAAGAAGAACGTCGGCATCGCTCGCTACAATATTTCACATTTTCCCAGTTATTTTGCCATTTTTTACGCCACGAAAATGGTTTTTCACAAACTGGGCAGATTTTTTCTGGAAGGCGCGGTTTTTTATGCGCCATCCCTGCTAATGATATTTAGGTCTTTATCAGGTTCAGCATACGAAAGTCGCTCTAGAAGATGTGGTAGAGAATAGCCGTCAAGTCCATTAATGCTCACGGTTTTTGCCGCTTCTAGATCCAGCCAACCGTCTTTTTTCTGAATTCCTTCGTCCAGATATATATGTTTAATGGCACCAATGATAAAAAGGCATTTATTTTCTTCGATTGAATATTCATTGATAAATTCACAGCCCAGTTTAATCTTACTTTCCTTCACGTAAGGCGCCTTAAAACCATCAAGATATTCTGTAGTAAGATCAACTTCATCAAATTCCGATACTTCGCCATCATATTTCGCCGAAGTCTGGTGCGCCGCACGTACAATGTTTTCGTTTATATGATTTACAGTAAAAATTCCCATCTTTTTGAGGTTATCATACGTGTTTCGGGCGACAGTGGTAGGTCGTAAAATAAAACCCAGCAGCGGCGGACTGCTGCCCAAGTGAATGACCGAACTAAAAACAGCCACATTCGTGAGTCCGTCGTTAGAAACGGTACCTAACAAATTAGCAGATTTATAGCCCGTGCAGCTGTTTATAAAGTGTGCGCGGTCGCGGGATGGAAGTGCGTCAAGATCTTCTATGGAATAATGGAGCATAAAAAAAGCCAGTTTTTAACTGGCTTAAAATTAGAAATTGTTTAAACTAAATCTGTTAATAATAAACAAAATTACTCTTGCTGCGCTTTGTTGAATTTCATCTCAAATTCTTCAATTGCCTCCGCAATCGCTTCAACATTTTCAGAAGCTTTCTCGTGCGCGTTTTCCATGGCTTTTTCTAAATCCTTATCCGGATTTTGAAAAAGATCTGTAATTACGTGATTGATTTTGTCGAGAATGCTTTCCTGGCTGTTCTTGATATCCTCAAGTTTATTCAACATACCTTGCATTTGGTCATACTTACTTTGATCCATAATTTTTAAATTTTAAGAAATGTACGCTGTTATTCTCTTAACAAAACCAATTTAACGCCCCTTTAAATAATTTTTAATAGTGTTTAAGAAGTCTGAGCTACTTTCTCTTCTTTGTATTTAGGATAATCTGTATATCCTTCTTTGCCTTGTGTGTAAAAAGTATCTTCGTTCCATTCCGCCATTGGTGCGTTAAGTGCAAAACGTTCAGCCAAGTCAGGATTTGAGATGTATAATTTCCCGTATGCCACAAGATCTGCATCGCCTTCTTCAATCACTTTATTACCAGATTCTTGATCAAAACCGGCATTTATCATTAAAGTACCTTTGTATTTTGGGCGGTAGCGTTTTGCAATATTGCTTTCCAAAAATTCTATGTCGCTAACGTCGTTAAATGGTTCAGATAAATGTAAATAGGCCAAATCATAAGCGTTCAATCTATCAATGATAAAGTCAAAAGTGGGTATGGTTTCTTCTGTCGCTTCAATACCGAAAATTCCGTTTAGGGAAGGATTAAGACGTAATCCTATGCGGTTAATTGGCCATACTTCTTTCATCTTATCAATGACCTCAAACAAGAACCGCGCGCGGTTTTCTCTGCTTCCGCCGTACTTATCATCGCGTAGGTTGGACTTTGTGTTAAAAAACTGATGGAACAAATATCCATTGGATGAGTGTATTTCCACACCGTCAAATCCTGCTTTTTTAGCGTTTTTTGAGGCATTTACAAAATCCTCTTGAGTTCTTTTTATGTCTTCAAGGCTCATGGCAGCAGGTTCAACAGTTTCTTTGAAGCCATCCGGTGTAAATGATTTAGCATTTGGATTCACTGCGCTGGGAGCGAGTGGTTTTGCGCCATCATGAAAATCTGGATGAGAAATGCGGCCTACATGCCAAAGTTGGATAAAGATTTTACCACCCTTATCATGCACTGATTTTACCACCTTTTTCCAGCCTTCCACTTGGGCTTCATTATTTATTCCTGCGGTATAAATGTATCCTACCGCTTCTTCTGAAACCTGAGCGCCTTCAGTGATAATTAGTCCTGCACCGGCACGCTGCGTATAATATTCGGTATGCAAATCTGTAGGAGCTCTATCTTCATTTTCGGCCCTGCTTCTTGTCATAGGTGCCATTACTACTCTATTTTTTAGAGTAAGATCACCCATGGTATATGATTGTAATAATGCTTGATTCGTTTTCATGTATTTTTTTTAATTAGTAGCAATTAAATAGGATTTCAATTCCTCATTTAATCTAAGCGAATTTATGGATTCATTTGAGCGATATTCAGTTTAAGCAATAGATAAAATTGCTGTTCATATAGCAATATTCTATTTGTGCTACACTTAACATTTGCCATTTCACCTATATTATGTTTATGGTGGAATAAATAATGGCAACTGGTTTTTTAATTCACTATCAAAATGAAATATGTGAAGCTAAAAAATCCCGATATTATATCGGGATTTTAAGATAACTTCGAAGAAAGGAATATTGTTGTTTTCGATATTCTAACTTCAATTGATTAAAATTTTTAAAAGGAATATATCTCAATAATTGTTTTTATTCCGAGATATTGTTTTAATCATCAATATTCTCACGCATCTCTTTTTGACGCATTGGCATTTGATCTATAGTTTCAAAAACGACACGCGGTTCTACAGGAAAGTTCTTTTTAAGCTTCGTAACGCCATCCTTACCTATAAGGACAAGACCATTAAAGCTGCTAACTATATTATATTTTTTCCTTAGAAGTGCAACATCATAATGGCTTACCGGTTTTAAGTCTTTATCGTAGATACGTCCTTTTATGAGCGTAAACATGATAAGGTTTCGGTCTTCCAACTTTTTATGATTGTCCAAAAAAGATTTAAACTGAACTGTGAAATTCTCATCAGTTAAGCTTTCCGCTGAAAAAAGCAAAATCCTATTGCGCCATTTATATTTGGAGAAATCCTGTTGTGCGGCTGCGTGCATAGCAAATAGAAATAAAGCTAGAGAGGAAATAGTTTTCATTAGTGAATGGCTGTTTCTTTTAAAAGTTCAGGAAATTGCTTTTTAAACCGATTTATACGTGGTATGGAAACACCCTTGATATAAGGATTGTCCATATTGTTGCGTTCATAATTCTGGTGATATCCTTCTGCCTCCCAAAATTTTTGAAACGGTAAAACCTGCGTAACGATTTTACCATCAAAGGTACTTTCATTAAGTCGTTTTATAGTGTTTTCTATAATCTGTTTTTCCTCATTATTTTGATAAAATGCGATGGAGCGATACTGAGTTCCACGATCTGGACCTTGTCTATTTGCAGTAGTAGGATCTTGTGAACCAAAGAAAACATTAACAAGGGTTTGGTAACTTACCACATTAGAATCGTAAATCACCTCTACGGATTCTGCATGATCTGTATTCCCAGCACCTACTTGTTCATATGTAGGATTAGGCTGAGTCCCACCACTGTAGCCACTTATAGCTTCGTCGACTCCTTTAACGCTTTCATAAACAGCTTCAACGCACCAGAAACAGCCACTGGCAAAATACGCATGCTCCATACCATCCTGAACTGGCGTTTGAATAGGGTTTTTCATGGCCATTTCATTATCCGCAGGGTTTTGCTCTGTGGCGTTTTTACACGAAACGTTTATGAAAAGCAAGCTTAAAAGGCTTAAAT
>JBBPYO010000566.1:0-4778 GCA_038199845.1 Flavobacteriales bacterium | reverse complement strand
CTTTTAAACATTTCGATCAAAAATTGATCGGCATTGGGAATGATTGATTCTAGATTTTGACGCTTGAAAATATGGGAAAGAGCTTGGAGTTCGCGCGTTTGGTTTTCGAATGGCCCGTTTGCTGAATACAGTTCCTGTCTCAACAATTCGCTCATCTGTGCCGAAAGTGTCATGCGCCCGCCCATCCAACTTACAACCTTGGCCTGTTTTCTGGTTTTCGCTTTTTTAACTAAAACCTGCATGCCCTTAATGCGGTAAAGTTCCAGATTTCTACCGGCAAAAGTGAATACATCACCAGGTTTCAGTCTCGAGATAAACCCCTCCTCAAGAGTTCCAATATAACCGCCCTTTAAATATTTTACTGCAAGCGTCGCATCGCTTACTATTGTACCTATCTGCAAGCGGTGGCGCATAGCGATGCCTCGGTTGTTGATCTTGAACTTCCCGTCGTCTTCGATCTCTATTTTTTTGTATTCATCATAGGTTTGCAGCGACTGACTGCCTTTGGTAACAAAATTGAGGATCCACCGCCACTGGTCTTCGCTCATGGCCTGAAAACAGAACGTAGATTTGATCTCTGGCCAGATTTCCTTCGGGAAAAAACCGTCAGAAACCGCCAGTGTGGCCAGATATTGTACCAGAACATCAAAGCACAACAAATACGGAATACGATCTTCTACCACCTGATGTTTTACGGCTTTTCCCAACGCTGAAGCTTCAATCAATTCAATCGCGTGGGTGGGCAAAAAGTGGATCACGCTAGTTTTCCCAGGTTGGTGACCGCTGCGGCCGGCGCGCTGTAAAAACCGCGCAACGCCTTTGGGCCCACCAATCTGAATAATCGTTTCCACCGGGGCAAAATCCACACCCAGATCGAGACTTGAGGTGCAAATCACAGCTTTTAAACTTTCATTGCGAATGGCATTTTCCACCCAGAGGCGCGTTTCTTTATTGATACTGCCATGATGCATTGCGACATCGCCGGCAAATTCAGGATATTTTGCCATTAATTTCTGAAACCAGAGCTCGCATTGTGCCCGTGTATTGGTGAACAGTAAAGTCGATTTGCTGGCATGCAAAATGGGAACGACTTCGTCAATGAGATGCAGCCCCATGTGCCCGCGCCACGGAAATGTTTCCATGGTCTCGGGAATAATACTTTCTACCCGGTATTTTTTGTTGAGGTCGGCCTTGATCATTACTGAATTTTTCAGCGCCGGCGATTCCGGACCCAAAAGAACTTCCCTCGCCTGTTCTAGATTCCCAATGGTCGCAGAAATCCCCCAAATACGCAACTTGGGCGCAATGGTTTTTAACCGCGAAATTGCTAATTCGATCTGCACGCCACGTTTGGTACCCAGAAGTTCGTGCCACTCATCAATTACAATAGCCGAACAATCCTTAAAGGTCTTATCATAATTTTTTGAGGAAAGTAATAAATGCAGACTTTCGGGCGTGGTAATAAGCAGATCAGGCATTGCTTTTTTCTGCTTGGCGCGGTCTTTTAAAGAAGTATCGCCAGAACGAATGCCAACTTCGAATTGTGTGCCCAGATCATCGGCAACGCGTTGCGTGGCCTGCGCAATTTCCACAGAAAGTGCACGCAATGGCGTAATCCATATTGCCTTTAATCCCTTTTTGTGCTTGGTTTTATAATCAGGATTATTCTTAATGTAATCCAGCACGATGGGAATCCACAAAGCGTACGTTTTTCCGCTTCCTGTGGGAGCGTTTAGGAGACCGTTTTTGCCATTAAGGAAAGCTTTCCAGGTGTTTTTCTGAAATGTAAAAGCTTTCCAAGATTGGTTTTCGAACCACTGAATGGCGATGGAAAACAGTTGTTTTTGGGTCATTTTTGGATAGAAACTTAGCTATTGTGAAGATAAGATAATAATTGCGTGCAACCACCCCTCTTTCAGCAAAGCTGAAATTTTCCCCTCTTTGAAAAGTAGGGGAGCGTAGAGCAGGATCGTATCTCACTTTACTATTCTTTCAGAACTTAAGATTTTGGCAGGGTCGGTTTGGCTCTCCCCTTTTTTCAAGGGGAGGTGTCTCGCTTTAGCGAGACGGAGGGGTTTTCTTCATACTATTTTAAAATGCTCATCAAACTCTTTATAAGGATATCTTAGGGTTTTTTCACTGAACTCTTTATCGAAAAATGTCCTGCTTCTGAATATTCCTGTTTTAGCGATTGAATTTTGGCGCAATATTTTGACCATGGTTTAATCTTCAAATCTTACGTAGTATATATATCATTTTCAGCCGTCCGGACATTTCCAGTCTTTTACTCCCAGTCCGGCTGCGCTGCATTGGAGAAAAGCAGCTGGTTGTCTTCCTCATTATTGGTTTCAGGATCAATGTCAAAGGAATAGACGGCCGGGACCGCACCTTCGTTGTTGTTCACACGGGTAAAGATTATTTCTCCTTCTGAAGGCGACCATCGCGGGTCTAGGTCATTCTCACCAGTAGAAACACCGTTTGAAACATTCTGACTCGTTCCTAAGGCAAAATCATGAATGAATAATCTACTGGTAAAAATACGGTATCTATTGTTCTGTGATCCTGATACATCACGCGTAAAGAGCAAACGCGTGGCATTGGCGTCCAGATCTAGGCCGCCGGCGGCCCCAAGTTGGTTTTGCAAGATTACTTCTCGCTCATCGCCAGAGGATAGGCTCACTGTAAATATACGTACGTCATAACCTTCAATAGTGTTTGTTTTCAAAGCGATAATATCATCGTTCAATTGTGCAGCACTTACCTCAGAAATGAAACTGCCATCTTTCGTCTTGTAGATCAACTGTGCGCCACCGCCATCTGGATTTATTCCGTAAAGCTTGTCAAAATTGGGATAATAGAGTTTGCTACCATTTTGGGCCCAGGTAAAGTCAAGCTCATCCAGGCGAAACCCATTGATGGGAATGGCAGAAGTAACCTGTTGCACTCCGGTGCCGTCTAGATCCATGGTGAAAAGGTGGGTGGTACCGCCCGTGGTTCTCAAAAAAGCGATTTTACCTACCTCATTATTTTTCCTGGGTCGGAAGCTGTTCTGACTAGTACTGGTCAATTGTAGCTCTCCAACAACTTTGCCCTCGATATTTACATTACCAGAAAAAATAACGCTGTTACCATTTAAAATACGTGTAAAAAGATAGGGATTGTTTGGAATTTCCACCGTTTTGAACTGGCTTACTTTGCTGATTACCGTAGGATTAGTATTGTCTGACGTGCTAATCTGCCAAAAGTAACTGGTGCCCAGGCTCAGGTTGGACACATTAAAAGTAGTGTCCTGTTCTATCTCAAATTGTTGGATATCCTGCGTCGATCCGTTTCTCAACTCTAAGGTGTAGGTAAGCAGGTCTTCATCATTGGCACTGGAACTCCAGGTAAAATCCACCGAGTTGGGCACATCAACGGCGCCGTCTTTTGGTGACAATAAGGTTGCGGCCGTAGGTGGCTTATTATTGGCCTTGGACGTGCTCAGTTCAAATACCACATTGCTGGTTTCACCAATGGTTACGCTCACCGCCTCAAAAGAGGTCGTAAAACCTTCAAGTTCTGCCTGTATGGAATATTGGCCACTCGTTAATGCCTTTATGCTAAAAAGACCCTCAGCATCTGTAAAGACGGTACTCGAGGCAGGCTGTGAAGAAATCTTCACATCTTCTAAAGCTTCATTGGTACCTTGGCGCACGACCGTTCCGGTAAGACTTCCCGTCCCCATCTCGTCTATAGTGTCCTCACTGCAAGAAGCAAGAAGGAAAAATGAGAGCATTAGGGTCGATATATAGGCGATATTCTTCATAATTACTACATGTTTGTGTTTATGGTTTCTTCCGGTAGATCATTTTCTTTTTTGCCGAAACCAAAATTATATTTAAGACCAAGACCTATATTGATAAAAAAGTCATCCCGCTTCCCATTGACCAACCCGTCGAGCTGATCATTGAAGCTTAGGTTATGTTCCCCCCATAATTGAAGGCCCCAGCGTGGCGAGAGGGCATATTCTACACCGCCGCCATACTGAACCTTGCCGCTGGTCTGCGCTGGGGTGGATGTGTCCCCATTGTTGTCCATCTTATATATAATCCCACCACCAGCGTAGATGAACGGCGAGAAGGCATCATTGGGCAATAACCGTACGCGCAGGTTAAGATCTACATTGCCGAAAATCTCCTCAATGCTATTTCCAGTCCTGAATTGAAAAACGCCCGCATTCAAATTGAGGCCGAATGCGCTATTAATATTATACGTATAGCCCAGGCGTACCAGCGGCCCAAAATCTTTCTTGGTGTAGTCGGCATCCAAGAGGGTGGTGCCAACGTTTAGTGACAATGAATTTTTATGGAGCGGCTCAAAAAATTCCCGATCATAGAGCGCGGTAGATTCCTCGAGGGCTTTTTCTTTCCTATATTCGGCGACAAGGGTGTCATTAACGGCCGCGCCACCTTTTGCCGACCAGTAGCCTCCTTCTACACCTTCAATGATAAGGGATCGTACCGCTTTTTCAAGGGCATCTTGTATGGCAAGCTGCACGGGCTCGTTCTGTGTGATGCCCATTTCAGCCTCCAGCAAGCGCTGGAATTTGACGAATCTAAAGAAATTTGCATCCAATGCCTGCGAGAGGATGGTCTTTGAGACATAAACGGTTTTTAAGATCTGGCCATTGCTGGTTGAGACCATTCGCAGGTAAATGCTGATGCGATCCTGACGGTACTTCACAGAGCCACCCAATCCAAAATAACGAGCACCGGCCCCGCCCGTGATAATATTGGTGT
>JBBPYO010000565.1:0-4084 GCA_038199845.1 Flavobacteriales bacterium | reverse complement strand
CCGCCAATTCCTTATCAAATTCCCGCTGTAGGATTTTATGACAGTTGGCCACCAGTTTTCCGGTCTTTTTATAACGATATCCCCAAGCGGTTCCCAGCGTAATAATTAAATGCGTTGCGTTTTGTAAAAAAACTAAGGATTCTTTTAAAGCAGTATTGAGATCGTTAAGCACCGTTTCTGGGTCACTTCCGCTCATTTGCGAATGCGCGTCCAAACAATGCCAGCGCTCGTTGTGAAAAATCAGATCTTCTTTGGTGAAGAATAGTTGATTTGTCACGCGCTCAAAAAACCCCGAAATCACAGTAGGATGAAATAAAATGCCCAACGGATTGATGCTATTCTGAAACTTAAAATACGCCAACTTCCCACCCATATTTTCCACGAAACACGATCCCAGCAGTAGGATTTTAGAATCATAATCTATGGTGTTTTTTGAGGGTTTTAGTGGGATTGTGGTTTGGAGTTTCAGCATTTATGTATTTTGGGTATGTATATCCGTCTTTTGTCTCTAAGTAGCTTTTTGTCAGCCTGAGCGCAGTCGAAGGGTTAGATAAAAACGTTTCGACTACGCTCAACGTGACATTTGAATACTCATTTAAACGTACTTGACATCAAACGGACATACAAATTTTGGGTATGTATTTTTTAAAAACTGTATATCGTATGTTGTAAAACGTATACTGTGAAATTTCATATATTGTATAATGTAAATTGTCTCTTCAAAATACAATGTATTCTATACAATATACATTCTACAAATAACCCGGGGCTTCGATACAAATCCCCTTCCGCTGGAGCTCCAGGGAATTCACTCAGGCACCTGTAAACTGTAAAATTGTATAGTGTACAATGTTCATTATACTTGATTCAGTGTACATTATACAATATACATTTTACAAGCTTACAACTATAAAGGCTTCTCGATACACGCTCCTACCGTCGCGCACTCGAAGTGACATTACGAATACAAAATACATTCTACAAGCTTTCAACTAAAAGGCTTTTCGATAAACCCTCCTCATCTCTCACACTCGAAGCTTTATTACAAATACAGTCTACATTTTACAACATACATTATACAGTCTACACTAAAATCTACACTATACAATATATCCCTCAAACTCCTGAAGCGCCTGCGGAATTCCATCGGGATTCTTCCCGCCGGCGGTGGCGAAAAAGGGTTGGCCGCCGCCTCCACCCTGAATGTATTTTCCTAGTTCGCGTACAATTGTACCGGCGTTCAGGTTTTTGGCTTTAGCAAGGTCTTTGTCTATATAGCAACTTAATAAAGCTTTGTCGTCGTGCCGGGAGGCGAGTAAAATAAAGAGGTTTTCTACTTCGTTGCCCAACTGAAAAGCGAGATCTTTCATTCCGTTTGCGTCAAGGTCTATTTCTTTGGCCAAAAAGTTGATTTTTAGACCGGAATCGTCGGTTTTTGAGTCGATTTCGGTTAAAAGTTCTTTTTTGAGGCTGTTCGCTTTTTCTTGCAATAAACCTTCCAATTGCTTTTTGAGCGCATTATTTTCTTCCTGCAGATTACCGATTGCTTTTGCCGGCTCTTGTGTATTGTGGAGCAATGCGCGAATATGTGCCAATTGCTCATCTTGATCTGAAAAATACTCCATTACCGCGTCACCGGTAATCGCTTCTATTCGCCGTATTCCGGAAGCTACTGCGCCTTCCGAGGTAATTTTAAAATACCAGATATCTGCGGTATTATTGACATGCGTACCGCCACACAGTTCCATGGATTTACCAAAACGAATGGTACGCACCGCATCGCCATATTTCTCGCCAAAAAGGGCAATCGCACCTTCACTAATAGCATTTTCATAGGGAATGGCACGTTGCTCTTCCAGCGCCAATTGTTCTTGAATGCGCGCGTTTACAAATTGCTCCACCGCGGTAACTTCTTCTAGGGTCAATTTTGCAAAATGTGAGAAGTCAAAACGCAAATACCCGCTGTGCACCATAGAACCTTTCTGTTCCACATGATTCCCTAAAATGGCACGCAATCCCTGATGCAGTAAATGTGTGGCAGAATGATTTGACGCGCTGCGATTGCGTTGCTTTGCATCTACCACCGCTTTAAACGTACCTTCCAAGTTTTTGGGCAGATTTTCGGCAAAGTGGACGATCAGGTTATTTTCTTTTTTGGTTTCTGTAATATAAATCACATCGCCATTTTCGGCTTCCAGATAGCCTTTGTCGCCTACTTGACCGCCGCCTTCAGGATAAAAAGGTGTAATACTGAACACCAATTGAAAATGGGCGCCCAACTTCTTACTGGTTACCTGACGATAACGCGAAATGCGCACTGGAGTTTCCAGCGTGTCGTAGCCTACGAAAACTTCTTCAGTTTCGGTGTCGAGTACGGTCCAGTCGCCAGTTTCCACTTTAGTAGCAGCGCGGGAACGTTCTTTTTGTTGCTGTAATTCCTCTTGAAAACCTTTTTCATCCAGTGTATATCCTTTTTCGCTCAAGATCAACGCGGTAAGATCTATGGGAAAACCGAACGTATCATACAATTCAAAGGCCTTACTGCCGGAAACTTTTTTGTCTTCCGCCTCGGCGATAATGGAATCCAATAAAATCAATCCCTGATCTAAGGTGCGTAAAAAGCTCTGCTCCTCTTCTTTGATCACATTGTAAATCAAGTTTTGCTGCTTTTTAAGTTCGGGGAAAGCATGACCCATTTCTTCACTGAGCACGTGCACCAATTTATAGATAAACGGCTCTTTAGTATTTAAAAACGTAAACCCGTAACGGATCGCCCTGCGCAGAATGCGACGAATCACGTAACCGGCGCCGGTATTACTGGGCAATTGACCATCTGCTATAGAAAAAGCAACCGCACGCACATGATCCGCAATCACCCGAATGGCGATGTCTCCATCAGTGCTCTGCCCATATTTAGTATGTGTAATGGTTTCAATTTCTCTGATAATGGGCGTAAAAACATCAGTATCGTAAGTAGCTTTTTTATCCTGAAGCAACATGCAAAGGCGCTCAAAACCCATTCCCGTATCTACGTGTTTTGCAGGAAGATTTTCAAGCGAACCGTCAGCTTTACGATTGTATTGCACAAAAACGAGGTTCCAGATCTCCACCACTTGCGGATGATCTGCATTTACGAGTTGGGCGCCGGGGATTTCTGCTTTCTCACTATCTGAGCGCAAGTCCACGTGAATTTCAGAACACGGTCCGCAGGGTCCCTGATCTCCCATTTCCCAGAAATTATCCTTTTTATTACCGTTTAAAATCCGGTTTTCGGGTAAGTGTTTTTTCCACAGGTCAAAAGCCTCGGTATCGCGTTCCAGTTTTTCGCTTCCATCTCCTTCAAAAATGGTCACGTACAATTTCGATTTATCAACCTTATAAACTTCCGTAAGCAGTTCCCAAGCCCAGTCTATGGCCTCTTTTTTGAAATAATCGCCAAAACTCCAATTACCCAGCATCTCAAACATGGTGTGGTGGTACGTATCCTTGCCCACTTCTTCCAGATCATTGTGCTTTCCGCTCACGCGCAGGCACTTTTGGGTATCGGTGACACGATTGTTTTTTGGGGTGCCATTTCCAAGAAAAAATTCCTTAAATTGGTTCATTCCAGCGTTGGTAAACATGAGTGTGGGATCATTTTTGATCACCATGGGCGCGGAAGGAACAATGGCGTGATTTTTGGAGTTGAAAAATTGAAGAAAAGTCTCGCGTATTTTTTGGGATTTCATGAGTGGTTTTTAAGCGAATTGAGTCAATTTAGTTGACCTTAATTGGTATTCTAAAGTATTCTTTATATTTGCTGACTGCCTCGGAAAAATTGCCGAAATATCAGAATCAAGAACCTCGGCGCAAGCCCACGAAGTATACTTGAAAAATTATTTATTTCATTTGAGGCAGGCCTCAAGTAATTAAACCCTCTGAAGGGATTAACGCAAAAATAGCATAATTTAAGCAATGGCTAAGGTTAAATATTATTATGACGAGGAGACACTATCCTACAATAAAATAGAGAAACGCAAGCGTAAAAGTGTGGGCATGACCCTGATTTTTATTCTGGGCGCTTTTCTGGCCGGTTTTATCCTTT
>JBBPYO010000564.1:0-2315 GCA_038199845.1 Flavobacteriales bacterium | reverse complement strand
TGTTTATGACTGCAATGAGTGAAATGAAACCACGAGTTGGAGATTTAATTACTAAATCAATCTGGAAACTCAAAAGCCCGAAACATTTAAAGATTTGTCCAATATTTCATATTCAACCAACGAACGGGACAATGAATCTAAATTCTTGGAGACTTGAACAAGAATTTTCAAAATTACTAAAAAAGGATTTTCCTAAAGAACTTCACGAACCTATCACTAATTTGTCAAAATTTATTGCTTTTCATTTTTCAAAAGTTGTCAACTATAAGAGAAATAAAGATTATTTATTTAGTGCATATTTTTCAAATAAAATTTTGAATGACTTTGACGACGGAACTATTGACGGAATTTTATATCCAAGTGTTCAATCTCATTTATCATTTGAAAACATAGCTTTGAAAACAGACGTTTTTGACCAAAATTATGAGTTGTTTGAAGTACACGAATCAATAATTACAAAAGACCCAAGTGATGGAGGAAAAGGTTATTCAATGGATGGATTAAATGATTGTAAACAATTCGACCAAAAAGAAGGAAAAATATTATGGGACAATGCAATTTACCAACCAAAAGAAAAAATGGAATTTTATAAAAAGTACATTGATTTAAATCTGGAATAAATTACTGTATCCAACAAAATACTGTGACCAAATAAATTATACTAAGTACTTTTCTGGGGCAAAAAAACCCAGGTTTGTTTGAACTTTTATAAAGTTCATTTCCAAATACTTTTAAGGATACCTTCAAGAGGGTCATTTTATGATCTTATCTATCTGTGGAAACACTTTCCGGACAAAAAAATATTTAGATATCCCTACCTGCAGATCAATAATAGAATCGTATGGAGACTATTACCAGCATGTCCTTTTTTTCGTCGATTAATTGAACTTAACAATTACAAAACCTGGATAATATCTTATACCTCTATGTCTCCTATAAATATTGATCGAGCTTCACTGTAAATCCGTTCAAAATTGACCTCCAAGTCTGCTTTTGAATACCTGTCCAAATTTTCAGGTAGTCCCCTTTCGATCTTCTTCAATTTGAACTGTACCTTTTTGTCCTTCCCATCCGCATAGGTAATAAACTCGCCCTGCTTCAACCGAAAGAAAACATCGGCCCTGATCTTGGGTATCTCCTTTTCACCTGTGGTTACACGCGTATCAAAGTCTAGGTTATGTCCTCGGCTCACGCTCTTTGTCGGGTCCTTTACGATCTCGAAGAACCGTTCATAGTATTTTGCGGTGTCCGGGTCGTTTACCTTCCCGAAGAACTGATAGGAGAGGTTGCTCAAAATGGCCCTGCTGGCCTTATCACCGTACATCATATCGTTCTGGATCTTGTCCTGCATCACATAAACGGTAGAGATGTCATAGCTGCGCAGTGTTGCCGGGATACGGTGCATGTTCAAAAGGCGGATGGTGGGCGCCTCTTCCATCAAAAGAAAGGAGGGCTCGCTTTTGCGCACGCTCATTTGCTTGGTAATGGTATGGATGATGGTGGCGATCACCGGAGAATACGAGGTCTCGAACTTCGGGTTGTTCACGACCGAGATCACGCAGGGGTTTTCAGGAATGTTGATGTTGAGTGGTACCTCATCTGCGGACAGGGCCATAAAGATACTCTGTGTACTGATCCGTTTCAGCGCATTGGCCAATGTGCTCTTTACACCGGCGGTCTGCCTGTCGGAATCCTTGCCACTGATAAAGGCGTCCGCCATTGCCCTTGACGTTAGGTTGGTCCCCAAGAACTGGATCAGGCTGCCGGTGTCGAGGTACTGATAAATGGCTATCAGATGGGGGAGCGTACAGAACTGGGGATAGGATGTCCTCAATTTCCAGATCAGCCCGCCAATGAGGCCTTCCGCGGCATCATTGAAAAATTTGGTCGCACCGGTCGCACCGGCCTCCCGTTGCTCCAAAAGGTTTTCGATAAGCACCCGTGAGACCTCGTTAACGCCTTCCTCGTTCTCCAGATACCTCGGGGCAATCGGGTTTACCCTATGGATGATCCTATCGAATGAAATTATCCTGAAGGGGATATCACTATCCCTGAAGAGCGGATAGGCCATTTCCGTGAGCTCAAAATCCTTGTAGTCGTGGATGATACCACAGAAATTTTCCTTACGGAAATGCCGCAGGAACCCGTATACAACACTTTCGGTCTTACCGCTTCCCGCAGAACCGATGACCGATGCGCCACGCTTTATGTTTTCCAGTTGAAAATTGCCCTTTCTCGTCGCAAAACTGACCCGGTATTTACTGTCAATGTTCTGGGGTACATCCGTTCGATGAAGAAAAACATAGAACACTGTC
>JBBPYO010000563.1:0-2891 GCA_038199845.1 Flavobacteriales bacterium | reverse complement strand
CGGTAAGTTCTTCCGCTTTTGCCATTTGAGCGCCATAGATTTTCATTTGCTGCTCTGTGCCATCATTTATAAAGAAAGTCCAGGCCACAGGATAAGGGCTTAATCCCCTAATGTGATTATAAATCTCGCTGGCTGGTTTATTCCAGTCCAATCGCGTGTTATCGCGGTCCAATTTATAAGCGGTGTGTAATTCCCCCATTTTGGGCTGCGGTTGCGTTGTTACAGTCCCACTCTCGATTTCTTCTAAGGTCTCAACAATAAGTATGCTTCCTTTTTCCATTAGCTTGTCATGCAATATACCCGCGTTATCATCTGAACCTATTTTTACTTGACTTTGTTTTATAATCGCTCCTGTATCTATTTTTTCATCTATAAAAAAAGTGGTAACCCCAGTCGTGGTCTCACCGTTGATGATTGCCCAGTTTATGGGTGCTGCGCCGCGATAATCCGGCAGGAGGGAAGCGTGCAGGTTAAAAGTACCCAGAGCGGGCATCTGCCAGACTTCTTTGGGCAACATTCTAAAGGCAACCACTACTTGAAGATTGGCATTCAAAGCTTTTAATTCCTTTAGAAAATCGGATGATTTTAAATTTGTGGGCTGTAAAACATGTAGGTTTTGCTCTTGGGCAAATATTTTTACTGCACTTTGGCTTAATTTCTGACCGCGACCAGCGGGACGGTCTGGCGCGGTAATTACGCCCACAACGGTTGCACCACTATCAATAATTGCTTCAAGACTGGCGACGGCAAATGCTGGCGTGCCCATAAAAACGATGCGTAAATCTGTCATTTTTTGAGGATATAAGTGTTGTTTTCGGTCAGTTTTACCCGATTTTCTTCAAGTAAATTTTTAAGTTG
This sequence comes from Flavobacteriales bacterium, assembly GCA_038199845.1. Taxonomy (GTDB): domain Bacteria; phylum Bacteroidota; class Bacteroidia; order Flavobacteriales; family Flavobacteriaceae; genus Leeuwenhoekiella. The sequence goes on along the minus strand of JBBPYO010000563.1, from coordinate 2,033 downwards.
AACGATGATTTCAGCTTCAGTATATAGTGGGAGTCTTTCACAGAGGGCGCGTGAATTTAACGGACTGTCCTGTAAAAGTTCTACTATTTTCCCTGCAATAACGGAAGGATTTTCGGTCTTTTTTGGTGATTTTTTGGTGCAAATGTCACATTTTCCGCAGGGATCAGCGTGTTTTTCGCCAAAATAAGCGAGCAACTGTCTGCTGCGACAAACAGAATCATTGTCTATGTAGGACAACATCGCCTGCACTTGTTCGGTCTTTCTTTCATTTTGCGCTTTCACATCTCGAGAGATCGTGTTTATAACGTGATCATCTTCCCGCGGCACCAAAAACGTAATTGCGGTGTCAAAACTTTCATGTGCGTAAGTCACCAGATCATCTTTTTCAAGCTGGAGCAAAGCTTCATGAACCGCACTAACGCTGGAATTCGATTTTTTTGCGATGGCGGCATGGTCAATATTCAACGGCTGATCAAAAATTCCACCGTAGGTGCGTAAAATTGTTTTGATAATAAGATCTATGCCCGGATTTTTGATCAAATTGAACGTGAGCGAGACCGTGGAAACCTTGATCTGCAGACTGGCTTTTCGAGAAAATTCTTGAGCAAGCAGCAGCACACTATTTCGATCCAGTACTTGTAGCGCATTGTAGGTTGTAATGGTATTGAGATCGTAAGTTTTGCAAAAATGCATAAAATTAAACCGAAACGTATTCTGTTCCCTTTCGCCGTACGAGATCTGAAAATAACTATTAAGTTTTTTATAGACCAGCCGCACCATATCTATACCCGGCAAAACTTTGATAAACTGGTTTTTTAGGCGAACCGCGTCTCCTGGAGCATATAAAATAATACTGCCAGCAGGATTACCGTTTCTGCCCGCCCTTCCGGCTTCTTGAAAATAACTTTCCAGACTTTCTGGCAATTCTACATGCACCACGGTTTGCACATCTGCTTTATCTATTCCCATCCCAAAAGCGCTAGTAGCAACCATTACCTGCACTTTATTGTCCATCCAGTCTTGAAAACGGGAGTCACGTTCCTTGTTTTCTAGTCCGCCGTGATAAAAATGAGTTTTGATATTGTTTGCGCTGAGGTATTGTGCGTATTTATGAGCGGTTTTCCTACTGCGCACGTACACAATTGCCGCGCCTTTTTTTCTGCTGAAAATTTGGCGTAACCGGTACAATTTATCTTCTTCAGGCAATACTAAATAAGTCAGGTTTTCTCTTTGAAACGAAGTTTGAAATATCTTCGGATCTTTCAGTTTCAGTTGCAACAGCATATCTTTTTTGACCTGCGGCGTTGCGGTAGCAGTAACCGCCAGGCAATTTACCTCCGGAATGATTTCGCGAAAAGCGGCAATATTGCGATAGGCTGGTCTAAAATCATGGCCCCACTGACTAATACAATGCGCCTCGTCAATGGCGAGTAAAGAAATATTCATCTGTTTGATGCGCGCTATAACAAGATCCTGTTGCAAACGCTCTGGCGAAAGATAGAGCAGTTTATAATTACCATAAATGCAGTTATCAAGCAGGGTGTCCAGTTCCTGATACGGCGTACCACCGGGAATATACATGGCTTTAATCCCTCTTTTATTCAGTTGCATAACCTGGTCCCGCATGAGGGAAAGGAGTGGCGACACCACTAGCACAAGCCCTTCTTGTAAAATCGCAGGAATTTGATAACAGAGCGATTTTCCGCCGCCGGTGGGAAGCAGTGCGACCGCATCTTTCCCATCCAGAACCGCATTGATGATCTCAAGCTGTTGAGACCTAAAATCGTCATGTCCCCAGTATTTGACCAAGGCCTGTTGCGGGTCTAACGTCATCGCTTTAGTTGGGTTTCGATAAAATCAATACGTTGTGCTACGGAACAAAGAGGAACGATAATGGGAGTGTATCCATAATATGTATAGGTTTTGACCAGGAAATCATGTAATGCCTTGGCGATAGAAAAATCCTCATAGCGTTCATTGTCCACCTCATGGATTTCTTCCCATGGCGGCAACATAAAAATCTGATCATACTG
>JBBPYO010000562.1:0-2093 GCA_038199845.1 Flavobacteriales bacterium | reverse complement strand
TTTATTGATAATGCTCAGCGTATTTTCTTTCATCAAAATAAAATACGGCCTGCTGGTCATCATCATAGCATGTAGTGTAAGCGCTTCTTGCTCAACCAAAGCCATAAAAGCACCAAGATCACCTGTTTTCAGAATCTCAAGAAGTTGGTTTATATGCGTATCCGCTTGTTTAAAACGATTTTCGGCGTAAGGATGATCATTCATAAGCTTGTGGCCCACGGTGCTGCTAACTTCCTTTTTACTGGTATCTACCAATAAAATAGTATCCTGAAAGTTGGAAAAAACAGTATTTACCGTGCCATTATAACGTGTACCATAATACGCGCTACTTCCTGGCAAGGCAACGTGTTTGCCCCAAGATACCAGTGGACCGGCGATACTTCGGCAGGCACTTCCAGATCCCAAACGCGCAATAAAGGAGGCTTTTTTTAGGAAATCTTCCTGCGACCTGCCAGACAACATTTCTTGCTCCATTTTCAGTAAGCAAAGTGCCAGTGCGCTCATACCGCTAGCCGAGGAAGCAATCCCCGAGCTGTGTGGAAAACTGTTGTTGGTATGAATAACGAATTTATAATCGCGAACAAATGGCAAATAGGGCTCAATTCTAGCCAGAAATTGGGCGATTTTAGGCTTAAAAGTCGGTTTTCTCTTATTATCCAAAAAAATCTCAAACTGAAAAGAACCTTCATTTTTTTCAGTCTTTATGGGAGTATACTGTAAATGCGTGGTGGTTTTACAGTTGTTCAAAGTTAAACTAAGCGACGTATTTTTGGGCAGTTGTTCGCCGTATTTTCCCCAGTATTTAATTAGCGCAATATTACTGGGCGATTCATAACTCACTTCTCCAGCAGGTAAATTGCTATGGGATTTTTTTGGTAGAAATTCTTCTGTCATAGTACAAATATAAAGCGTTCTTAATGTGTAGCGGTTGCACATTAGAACAGTTTATCCGCAAAATTGAAAAAATAGTTTATTTTTAAAGTAGAACTTATAAGAAATATGGTCCAAAAGAAATCTATACGTATCGCAATTTGTGTAAGCATCTGTTTACTGGTTGGATTTATTGCGGCAATGGCGACGCAAAGCAGCGTTCATGGGTGGTACGTAAATCTCAACAAACCCATTTTTAACCCGCCAAACTGGCTTTTTGCCCCCGTATGGACGATTTTGTATATACTGATGGGTGTGGCGGCAGGCATAGTGTGGGATAAAGGTTTTTACCACAAATGGGTAAAAACTGCGCTGTATCACTTCGGAATCCAACTAATTCTCAATGCGTTTTGGTCTGTTGTTTTCTTTGGGCTAAAACTTCCCCTTCCTGCTCTATTTATTATAATTGCCCTATTCATTCTTCTATTGCCCACCTATAAATGGTTTAAAGTCGTAGATAAAAATGCCGCTTATCTGCTCCTTCCCTACCTCATCTGGGTTGCATTTGCGGCGGCTTTAAATTTTGAGATCTGGAGACTGAATTGAAAGGTTCTTTTTACCTTTTGTTTTAGTAAATAGCATTAAGTCGGTTGTATTTAGTAAACATTGATATTAATGGTTCACTTACCAAAAACGCTGCGTTTACGCTGTAAGATCACTTCGAGTTTTTTTGGTAAAGTGATAATGCAACTAATAAAGCATCGAGAAAATTTGGTCTATATTGTATTAATAAATATTGAGAAACTTCTCGTTATGTCGATTTTCGCTATCGCTTAGGAAAAGGTCTACACAAAGTAATAGAGGGTACTCTTATATATTATATAGACAAAATAATTCTGGTTCAAACTGATCCTGCTCTTTCAATTGAAATCGGCAGTTGCAATAGCCTCTGCAACAATAAAACCCGCCGTCCATGCATTCTGAAAGTTAAAACCACCGGTTATGGCATCTATATTTAGGATCTCACCTGCAAAATACAAACTGGGATGTAATTTACTTTCGAAGGTTTTAAAATCCACCTCTTTTAAATCAATTCCACCAGCGGTTACAAACTCTTCTTTAAAAGTACTTTTGCCCGAAATAACAAAAATACCCTGCGTCAATTCTTGGGTGAGATCAATCATTTCTTGTCGGGTAAGGTCTGCCCAGCGCCTGTTTTCATC
>JBBPYO010000561.1:0-4692 GCA_038199845.1 Flavobacteriales bacterium | reverse complement strand
GGGGAACGAAAAGGGAATAGGCGGCGAGACCAACTGGAACACGATCACTCCGGATACACTTTATGCCGGTCAAGCCGGAATTTCAGACCTGCTGCAAACGGGGTCTGAAGACGGCACGGCGTGGATTCCGGCAGAGGTGAATACGTCTATTCGGCCGGGCTGGTTTTATCATGAAAAAGAAGATTCTCTGGTGCGTGATGCAGAGAATCTGTTTGAGTTGTATTTGACTTCGGTAGGACGCGGTTCTACGTTATTGCTGAATATTCCACCGGACAGGCGCGGACTTTTTCATGAAAATGATGTGGAAGCGTTGCAGGGTTTCCGTAAGATTTTGGACAGCGTTTTTGCCGATAATTTGGTAGAAAATGCAACTATTTCGGCAGATTCCTTCCGTGGGAACAGTTCAACTTACAATGCAGAAAAAGCGATCGATGACAATTCTGACACCTATTTTGCAACCGATGATGCGACCACTTCTGCTACGTTGGAAATTGAACTTCCGCAGGAAAAAGCGGTAAATTATATTGTTTTACAGGAATATATAAAACTTGGGCAGCGGGTTGAGAACTTCACGGTTTCCGCTTGGGAAAATAACACGTGGAAAGAAATTGCGCAGGGAACGACCATTGGCAATAAAAGAATTTTGGCGCTTGGCGGCGTTTCTACAACTAAAATAAAGGTGGAAATAAAAGCTGCAAAAGCGTGTCCGTTGCTTTCCAATATTGGCCTTTATTAAGCCGATTTTTGATCAAAAAAGGTAATTTTTAAGCCGCTGATCGATTTGATAAAAGAACAATCTACTATCTTTAGTTTTATTTTTTAAGATTTAAATTCAACAACCTGATATCATGAAACGCAGAAATTTTATAAAAAAAGCAGGAATAACAGGAATGGCGCTTCCTATAATTCCCAGTACCTTATCGGCGATGTCTTTTTCCGAAGAACGAAAACCTTTTGCTGGTCCGGTCTGTATCGCCACATGGAATTTTCATGAAGCCAGCAAAAAAGCCGGCGAGCTTTTAAGCTCTGGTATGGCGGCACTTGATGCCGTACAACAAGGCGTAATGGTGGAAGAATCTAATGTAAAAAACACGACCGTGGGCATCGGCGGCACACCAGACCGCGAGGGAAATGTCACGCTTGACGCCTGTATAATGGCACCCAACGGAAATGCCGGCAGCGTTTGCTATCTGCAACATATAGAACATCCCGTGGCCGTTGCGCGGAAAGTAATGGAAGACACGCCGCACGTAATGCTGGTAGGCGAGGGCGCGCTTAATTTTGCATTACAGAACGGTTTTGAAAAGCAGGATCTATTGAATGATGAAACCCGCGCCGCGTATAAAGAATGGCTGAAAGAGAAGGATTATCACCCCATAATCAATATAGAAAATCACGACACGATCGGTATGGTTTGTATGGATGAGAACGGCGATATCGCCGGTGCGTGCACCACTTCTGGCCTGGCGTATAAAATGCAGGGCCGTGTGGGCGATTCGCCAATAATAGGTGCCGGACTTTTTGTGGACAATAAAATTGGCGGTGCCGCGGCAACGGGCATGGGCGAGGAAATCATCAAAAACGTATGCAGTTTTCTAGCGGTAGAATTGATGCGGCAAGGTAAAAGTCCACAAGAGGCATGTAAGCTTGCTGTGGAACGCGTGATGGAACGCAACCCAGGTTATAAAGATTTTCAGGTGGCGGTCGTGGCGCTCAACAAAAAAGGCGAAACGGGTTGTTACGCCATTCATGATGGCTTTAGTTATATGGTGAATGCGGAGGGGAAAAATGAGAATGTGAAGAGTGGGTTTTTTACGGCTTAGGTGGCAAATATTTAAAAATGTTTACTATATATGGAGTTGGAACGGACAAAATTCTAAAAATCCCGTAGTTCAGGTTTTATAGATTCTTTTGCTAATAGATTATCAACCGAAATTAATAGTGATAGGTATATTGTTAAGATCCAAAAAACCTTAATACATATTTAGAGATTCTATAATGGCTTGGATTTTAAATTTATACCCTTTATAATTGAAATTCTTATTGTACTTTTGTTACTGAAATAAATTGATTATGGTACACTCGACTAAAATGAAAGGGAACAAAACGACATTTGAAGTTGTTAAGAAACTATCAGAAATAAAAATTAAACATAGAAAAGTTATAATCGATAGGTTAAAAGCTTCTGCGGCAAAATAATTTTCATGTATAAATATAGAAAAAGAGAGGGCAATGACCCTCTTTTTACTTTTGAAACTATACATGAACTAACTTTTTACGTCGCTTTTCGTTATATGGGAGCAGAAAATTTCCCTCTTGAAAATCTGTACTCATTGGATTTTGGAGAAACTGAACGTAATAAAAGCCCTATTGATCAAGAAATTTCAATTACTATCTTGAAAATAATAACTGATTTCGTTTCCGAAAATAATCATATCATACTTCATTATATTTGTGATAGTATGGATAATAAGCAGGATTTTAGAGATAGACTTTTTTCACGCTGGTTTTCTATTACATCTCCAAAAAATTGGAATAAATATGATATTCTTTTAGAAAACTATGAAAATTATAGACTCTCTTTTTTGTATAATGCCGATATATATAATAGCAGATTTATTGAACGCGAAATAATTTTAACATTAGATTCACTCGAGCGAGAGAAACAGTAGCCGAATTAAAAAAGTAATTGTAACAGATCACTTTTTTTAATTAATACCAAGTTTTTTTATAATTTAAACAGCCTTTTATGTTCATTTTTTTCAAAATCACAAAACATTCAAAACACTTTATTCTAAAGAGTTTTGAATGAATCTTATGTGCATATAATATATACCGATAAACCGATTTAAAGTCAGAATTGATCAAAGTATAAATTGGTTTCTATAAATTGATACTATCAAAAAATGAATTTCCTTCTAAAGTAATTGATTAAGTATGGACATTAATTACACTTAAAAAAACGGCTCAAAAACATTAAAAATCGGTTTTTTTGAGCCGTTTTTCGTTAATTCCGGTCAATTTCCCATCAACAGATTTTACTCTTTAAATCCCGAATAATAAGTCCTTTTAACCCGCTTTTGACTCCATAAAACCCTAATTTTGCCGAAAATAGATTATGGAATCCAAACCGGAAGCGCGCTTAGAAATGTCTGAACAGGAAATGCTTGATTATGGGCATCGCATTGTAGATATGATTGCCGGTCATCATGCCACGCAGCGTTCTAAAAACCCGGTAGCGGTAGCCACGCGTAAGGAAATGGATTCTGTTTTTTCTGAAGATGCCCCCGAAAATCCCACCGATGCCAACAAAGTACTCGATTTTGTTATGGAGCAGGTCATTCCCGGCGCCAATCTTTTGAGTCATCCCAAGTTTTTCTCCTTTGTTCCAGGCCCCAGTAATTATATCAGTGCAATGGCAGACACGCTGGCAACCGGTTTTAACGTATTTTCGGGCGGTTGGGCGGCGGCGCCCTCTGCGGCAGAGTTGGAAATAGTGACGATGAACTGGCTGCTGAAAATGTTCGGTTTTCCGCAGAAAAAAGGAGGCGGGATCTTTACGAGTGGCGGTTCTATGGCTAATCTTACCGCGCTTGTTACCGCACGAAACATTAAATGTGGCGAGGATTTCTCAAAAGCGGTGATTTACCTTTCAGACCAGGCGCACAGCAGTAATATCAAGGCGATACGCGTTATGGGTTTCCGCAAGGAGCAGATTCGTATAATTCCGACCGATATGGAGTTTAAATTCAGCATTAATAAGCTGAAAAATGTTATTAGCAAGGATAAATTGGAAGGTTGGACACCCTTTTGCCTACTTGCTTCAGCGGGAACGACCAATACGGGAACGGTCGACCCGCTGGTGGAACTTGGTGAAATCTGTAAAAAGGAAAAGCTCTGGTTTCACGTGGATGGCGCGTACGGCGGCGCGGCGATTTTGGGCAAAGAAGGTAAAAAGCTATTGAAGGGAATTGAAAAGGCAGATTCACTTACCGTTGACCCTCACAAATGGTTTTATCAACCTTACGAAATGGGCTGTCTGCTGGTGCGTAACCACAAATGGCTGAGCGGCACCTTTACCGAAAAACCGGAATATCTACGTGATGTGGAAGGGAATGAGAGCGAAATCAACTTTTTTGATCATGGCATTCAATTGACGCGACGATTTAGGGCACTTAAATTTTACATGTCGATCAAGACGTTTGGTCTAAAAGCGTTTCGCGAAGCGGTACAATATAATATGGATCTCGCCGAAGCTACCGAAGCACACTTGCGCAAAAGTCCAACGTGGGAAGTTGTTTCACCCGCGACACTGGCGATCATAAATTTCAGGTACAATCCAATAGCTAAAAAACTAAGCGAAAAAGAACTGGACAGACTCAATTCAAAGATTTCTGAGCAAGTGGTTCAAAGTCGGCAGGCGATGCTTGTGACCACCGTTCTCAACGGCATGATCGTACTGCGTATGTGTTTGATCAACCCGAGAACAACTTTACGGGATGTGGTGGAAACTATCGAATTGTGTGAATCTTTTGCGGAATAAAAAAGCGGTCAATATCCTTCTTAAATTGGCCATTTTCATTCAAAAAAAGGCGTTTTCCAGTCTGGAAAACGCCCGATTTTAATTGATTTGATATATTTTTATAAAGAAAGAGCGGTTTTTATACCTTTTATATCATTTCAATAATATCT
>JBBPYO010000560.1:0-19532 GCA_038199845.1 Flavobacteriales bacterium | reverse complement strand
GCGGCAGGGATCTTTCTGGAACCGGTTTGGGCATGACCTGGGATTTTATCATTATTCACGAGAGCGGCCACGAGTGGTTTGGCAATAATATTACCAGCAATGATCTGGCCGATATGTACGTGCACGAAAGTTTCACCAATTATAGCGAGACGCTATTTCTGGATTATGTGTACGGGGAAGAAGCGGCCAACGATTATAATTACGGTTCGCGTATCGGGATCCAGAACGATAAACCCATAATCCCGGCCTATGGAATAAATGCGCAGGGAAGTGGCGATATGTATCCCAAGGGCGGCACTATGTTGCACAGTATTCGGCACAGTATGGATGACGACAAATTGTTCAAAAATATCCTTACCGGACTCAATATGACCTTTCACAATAAAACGGTGGATGGAACAGAAATTCAGCAATATATTTCGGAGAAAGCGGGATATGATTATTCAAAAGTCTTTGCGCAGTATCTTACCACTACACAAATCCCAAAATTGCAATTGTATGTTGATGGGCCCGGAAGTAAGATCTTTTATCGTTATACCAATTGTGTGGATGGTTTCAACCTTCCGTTAGTTTTGAAAGGCGATCAGGAACGTATTAAAATCATACCGACTTCAACATGGGAAAGTGTAGATATTGAGCATAAAAACCAGTATCTGTTCACGCCCTGGAGAATTGAGCATATGTATTATATAGAAGTGGAATTAGTTAAAAAAATGGAAGAATAGATGTTTTCAAAAGCAACATATTTAGCGCGACGCAAAGCCTTAAAAAACAAGATAAAATCGGGAATTTTGATCTTTCCGGGGAATAAAGAAACCGGAATGAATTATGATTCCAACTGGTATCCCTTCCGGCAAGACAGTACTTTCTTATATTATTTTGGCATAAATCTGCCAGATCTGTATGTGGTGATTGACTTGGATGAAGACAAAGAAATCCTTTTCGGGAATGATCTCACGCCAGATGATATGGTCTGGGTAGGCGCTGCGGAACCGCTGGTAGCACAAGCTGAAAAAGTGGGACTTGCGGAAGTAAAACCCATTCAGAAGCTTCAGGAAATGGTTCAAAAAGCCCAAAAATCGGGTAAAACAGTCCATTATTTACCGCCTTACCGAAGTAAAATCACCATTGAAATCAGTCAATTAACGGGGATTCCTGTCGGTGAAATTGAAGCCCATAAATCGGTTGCATTTATAAAAGCGGTCATTGCGCAACGTTCCATAAAATCTCCCGAGGAAGTTGAAGAATTGAATAAAGCGGTCAATATCACTGCCGCAATGCACCGCCACGCGATAAAAAACACAAAACACGGCGTTACCGAAAAGCAGATCGCGGGCGAATTGCAAGCGATCGCTATTGCCGGTGGCGGAAATATTGCATTCCCTATAATCCTGACCAAAAACGGGCAATATCTGCATAATCACGCAACACAAGCGGTCGTGAAAAATGGCGATATTGTACTTTGCGATTGCGGCGCGGAGACGGCGATGAATTACGCTGGCGATATGACGCGTACTTTCCCAGTGGCCGAGCGTTTTACAGATGTTCAGCGGGAAATTTATTCCATTGTACTCGATGCACATGAGTCGGCTGCGGTTGCGCTAAAACCGGGATATCTCTTTAAAGATGCACATTTGCTGGCTTGCAGCCGAATTGTGGAAGGTTTAAAAGGGATGGGCTTGATGAAAGGCGATACGCAGGAAGCGGTAAATGCCGGCGCACATACGCTATTTTTTCAGTGTGGGCTGGGCCATTTTATGGGAATGGATGTGCACGATATGGAAAATTTCGGCGAACAATTGGTAGGTTATACAGATGATTTACAGAAAAGTACCGAATTTGGCTTAAAATCGCTCCGTTTGGGCAAAAAATTGGAAGCTGGAAATGTGCTCACCGTAGAACCCGGGATTTATTTTAATCCGTTTCTTATTGATGAATGGAAAGCGCAGGGAAAATATACCGATTTTGTAAACTACGATGCGGTAGAAAAATTCAAGGATTTTGGCGGAATGCGGGTAGAAGAAGACTTTCTGATCACTCCCGATGGAAAACAATTACTAGGAAATCCTTTGGAAAAAACTGCTGATGAGATCGAAGAATTTAAAAATGCCTAATCCCTCCCCCTAACCCCCGAAGGGGGAACATTACGCCGAACGTATTTACGGCTCCCCTCTTTTTCAAGGAGGGGAATGAATTCGCCTTTGGCGAAGAAAGGGGTGGTTGACAGGAATTTGATTTGAAAATTATTTACGCGTAAAACCCCTCCGCCTATCGGCACGGTGTCTTCCTCTCGCAATACTCGTCGGAGACAAGTTAAAATAAGGGGAGGAACTTAACCAACATATTATTTGTAAAATGATAAAAACATTCCATTTACTGCTCCTTCTTTTTGTGATAGGAATCAGCAACGCCCAGCAAACCACAGATTCTCTCCTCACCATAGACCGTATCTACAATTCGTCAGAATTCAGAGGTGATCGGCAAGCGGCTATTTTTTGGATAGAAAATGGCGAAGCTTTTGTAACGATTGAGCAGAACGAAGCGGAACACGACGAACTGATACACTATGAAAGCAAAAATTATCAGAAAAGCATATTTCTTTCCGCAGAAAAAATAAACGCCAATGGAAATAATCTGAACATTGAAGAATTCAGCCTTTCGCCAGACGGAAGCAAAGTGCTGCTCTTCACCAATTCCAGCCGCGTGTGGCGCAGCAATACAAAAGGGGATTATTGGGTTTATGATTTTGAAACCCAAACGCTGAAACAGTTGGGCAAGGAGTTTTCGGCCTCTTCATTGATGTTTGCAAAGTTTTCTGAAGACAATCAGTTTGTCGCCTACGTGCAGGATTTTAATATTTATAAGGAAGATTTTAAAACGGGGGAAGTCAGCCAACTCACAACAGACGGAACCGGCGCGATTATCAATGGAACTTTCGACTGGGCCTACGAGGAAGAATTCGGGATGCGCGACGGTTTTACATGGAATCCGGATGGTTCAACGATCGCCTATTGGCAACTTGACGCTTCGGAAATCGGTACGTTTTACATGATTGACAATACAGATTCTGTGTATTCACAACCCATTCCATTGCAATATCCCAAGGCTGGATACGATCCTTCTTCGGCAAAAATCGCCCTTGTGGACACAAAAACGGCTAAAACGACCTGGATTTCGGTTCCCGGCGATCCCGTTCAGCATTATATTCCTGCCATGCAATGGGTAAATGACGATCTTTTGCTCATCCAGCAATTGAACAGAAAACAGAACGAACTCAATGTTTTCACCTACATTTCTTCCACAGCAAGCCTTAAAAAAATCTATACCGAAACCGAAAAAACCTGGGTCGATCTGCGTTATCCCGATATTGCCGCAAATCAGTGGGGAAACAACGATTTTCTACTTGTTGACAACGGTTCGTCATTGTTGCGCATGACTGAAAATGACGGTTGGCGGCATGTTTATAAAATCAATTTGCAATCGGGCGACAAAACGCTGCTCACTCCAGGCGATTATGATGTGGCCGCGTATTATGCGACAGATTCCAAAAACCTGTATTTCGCCGCTTCGCCGGAAAATGCCACGCAGCGTTATTTGTACAGCGTCGCCTTGAACGGAAAAGGAAAGTTAAACCGAATTACGCCGAAGGAATTCAGCGGGGTAAATACATACAACATTTCGCCTAACGGAAAATACGCGCTCCACAACCACACCGATGCAAATACGCCCTGGACGACGAGATTAATCAGTCTTCCGCAGCATAAAACGGTGGCGGATTTAGTTGAAAATAAGGAATTAAAGGAAAAATTAGCCACACTTTCCCTTCCGGAGACCAGTTTTTTTACCGTCACCACTTCCGAAGGAATTACAATGGATGGCCGTATGACCAAACCTTTTGATTTTGATAAATCAAAAAAATATCCCGTACTTTTTCATGTATACGGCGAACCTTGGGGCGTAGTCGCCACCGATACTTGGGTGGGATTGTATGAACTTTTTATGGCGCAGCAAGGTTTTGTGGTCATCAATATGGACAATCGCGGCACGCCGAGCTTAAAAGGCAGCGACTGGCGCAAAAGTATCTATCAGAAAATGGGCGTGCTCAATACAAAAGATCAGGCGCTGGCGGCCAAAAAAGTGCTTGAAACCTACGATTTTCTGGATCAGAAACGCGTAAATGTTTGGGGCTGGAGCGGTGGCGGCTCCATGACGCAGAATTTACTTTTTAGATATCCTGAGATTTATCAAACCGGAATTGCGGTTGCCGGTGTTGCCAATCAGCTTTTTTACGATAATATTTACCAAGAGCGCTATATGGGACTTCCCAGTGAAGATCGCGATAAATTTGTGGAAGGTTCGCCGGCCACTTACGCCAAAAATTTGAAGGGCAACTTGCTTTTAATTCACGGTACGGGAGACGATAATGTACATTACCAAAACATGGAATTTCTGGTCAACGAACTCATAAAAAACAATAAACAATTTGATATGATGGCCTATCCCAACCGATCCCACGGGATTTATGAAGGTCAAAACACGACACTTCATTTATACAATTTGATCACACACTATTTTTTGAAACATAACGGATTGAATCAATAGCAATGAGTAATCTTATTTGCCACATTTACTCTGTTTGCTGGCGATACTGTGAAGGTGTAAATCCTTTTAATTCTTTAAATTTTCGGTTAAAATTTGCAATATTGGGAAAGCCACAAAGTTCGGAAACGCCAGAAACGGAGAGATCCTGATCCTGATATAATAATTTACAGGCATGCTCGATACGAATCTCTATCAAGAACTGAAAAAAGGTTTTATTGGTCCGCTTTTTAAAATAACGGCAGAAGGCATTTTTACTCATATATGCCTTTTCGGCAACTTGGTCAAGCGTGACGGGTTCATGATAATGGTCCATCGCAAACTGAAATACCTCGTTCATACGTTTTCCTTCGTCGTCAGTATATTTCTGTTGATATACAAAAGAAGAAAGGGGTTGTTTTTCCGCATGAATCAATGCATTCAAAAGCTTTAGTAATGTGGCGATACGTTCAATTTTATTTTGTTTTTTCAGTCTGTTGAAAAGTTTGAAGGTTTTGGCGCTTGCTTTGATCTTCATTCCATATTCTGATTCATCAAAAAACCGTTGTACTTCAGTTAGGTCGGTTAGGTTAAAAAAATCTTTTCCGAAGGACTTTTTCGTAAAAAATAACGTGTACATTACAGATTGCTCTGCCGCTTTGGGATCGCTCCTGAAAACATGGGGCACGTGCTCACCGATTACCAAGATATCATCAGGTTTAAAATCGTTAATGCTATCTCCCACGATCAAAGATCCACTCCCTTTAATGATATAACTGATCTGGATTTCCTCATGTTGATGTAATTCCTTGTAAAAGACGATTTCATGATCTTCCTGATACACTAGTGCCTCCTGTTCAGGTTTCGGAATTTTGAAAGGAAGAACTTTATTCATTTTGAAAGTTTTGTAAAAATTACTACAAAATTAGTATTTTACAACCATACGAGTTAATATAGTATCAATCTATGCTAATAATTGGTGAAAAATAGTTCGGAGTAACCTTTAAATTTGTCTAAAACGATAATTATGATAAAATGGGAAGGGGTAATGCCCGCAGTAACGACCAAATTCACCAAAGATGATGAACTGGATCTAAATACCTTCGAAATAAACATAAAGGCACAACTCGATGCTGGAGTAAGCGGTATTGTTTTAGGAGGAACTCTGGGCGAAGCCAGTACGCTCACCGCCGAAGAAAAAGAAACTCTGGTTGTCAAAGCACTTGACATCGTAAACGGAGAAGTACCGGTGATCATCAATGTTGCCGAACAATCTACAAAAGACGCGATAAAAGTTGCCCAGCGTGCAGAAAAATTGGGTGCCAACGGACTTATGGTCCTGCCGCCCATGCGCTACAAGGCAACGGATCATGAAACAGTTGTTTATTTTAAGGAAATTGCTACAAGTACGGCACTGCCCATTATGATCTACAACAATCCCGTTGATTATAAAATCGAGATAACATTGGATATGTTTGAAGAATTATTGCAACACGATACTATCCAGGCAGTAAAAGAATCAACGCGTGACACCAGTAATGTGACCCGTATTAAAAACCGTTTTGGCGATCGCTTAAAAGTACTTACCGGAGTAGATACTATTGCTCTTGAAAGTTTGGCTGCTGGTGCAGATGGCTGGGTAGCAGGACTTGTAGTGGCCTTTCCGCGAGAGACCGTGGCCATTTACAAATTGGTAAAAGCAGGCAGAATCGAAGAGGCGCTTACTATTTACCGCTGGTTTATGCCGCTTCTTGAACTTGATATCTCACCGCAACTGGTTCAGAATATCAAGATGGCCGAAGTTGCTACAGGGTTGGGCACAGAAAATGTGCGGGCACCTCGTTTACCTCTCCATGGCGACGAGCGTAATCGCGTACAGGCCATTATTGATAAAGCGATGGCGAACCGACCTAAAATTATGGATTATTCAAAAATCTAAAATTTGAGCTACGAGCCATCAGGGATTTTAACTGTTACTTGAAAGTAGTTTTTCAATCAAAATATGGCCGAAAAAAGCCATTTATAGAGGAAAAAGGGAGTTTTCTAAAACGGAATTTTTTATAAATCACATCGTGATTATCCCTATTTAGTACAAATACTTACTAGAAGAAAAAACATGATTACAGGAAAAAATTATATAGGCGAAACGCTTTCCAACGAAGGAAAAACGACGTATAAAACGATTAATCCGGCGACTAATTCCGAAAACGGAACCACTTTTTTTGAAGCGACCAGACACGAAGTAGATCTTGCCGTAGAAAAAGCGGACAAAGCCTTTCCAATTTATAAAAAGAAAAGTGATCTCGAAAAAGCGGACTTTCTAGAAGCCATTGCAACAGAACTAGAAGCAAATGCCGAAGCTTTAAAAGAAATATACAAAAATGAATCCGGTCTTCCCGAAGGCCGCTCTAATGGTGAGTTTGCAAGAACGACCGGGCAGTTGCGCGCTTTTGCCGAAATGCTCAAAGAAGGTAGTTGGGTGGAAGCGATCATCAGCAATTCCGAAGGAAAGCCGGATATTAGGCGCATGCAGGTTCCTTTTGGCCCCGTAGCGATTTTTGGCGCCAGTAATTTTCCGTTTGCTTTTTCTACCGCGGGTGGCGATACGGCTAGTGCGCTGGCTTCCGGATCACCAGTGGTGGTTAAATCGCATCCCATGCACGCGGGAACCGGTGAACTGGTCGCAGAAGCGATTATCAAAGCGGCAAAAAAAACCGGAATGCCAGACGGCGTTTTCTCCAACCTTAACAGTAAAGGTATAGAAGTGGGTGAATGGTTGGTAAAACATCCCAAGATCAAGGCAGTCGGTTTTACCGGTAGCTTTAAAGCGGGTAATGCGCTTTCTAAAATCGCCGCCAACCGTGATGAACCTATTCCAGTTTATGCGGAAATGGGAAGTATTAATCCCGTCATCGCATTGCCATCCGCCCTGACGGAAAAAGCACAGTTTTGGGCAGAGCAATTTGCAGGGTCGATCACCGCGGGCAGCGGACAATTTTGTACAAATCCCGGACTGATTTTAGGTATAAAAAGCCCGAAATTGGACGATTTTACTCGTTTTTTAGGCGAAAACATAAAAAAAATTCAACCTTCTGTGATGTTGCATCCCAACATTAAAAAACAATATGATTCTTCCAAGGGCGAAATGCTTAAGCAAGAAAATTATACGTTGATTGCTGCATATGAAGATAAAGTGGGGGAAAATTTCGGAACGCAACAAGTCATTAAAGTGTCCGGCGAACAATTTCTTCGGAATAAAAATTTTCATAATGAGGTTTTTGGGCCGTTTTCTATCGTGGTGGAATGTGAGGACAAAGCCCAACTTACCGAAATCACTCAAAATCTAGAAGGCCAACTTACGGGAACAATTTTAAATACCGAAGAAAAGGAACTTTATGAGTATAAAGAAACCATAGACGCACTTACTGAAAGCGTGGGTCGCATCATCTATAATAGCGTTCCCACAGGTGTTGAGGTATGTGCGGCGATGACGCACGGCGGGCCTTTTCCGGCAACTTCAAATGCTAAATTCACTTCAGTAGGTTTAACTGCTGTACAGCGCTGGGTTCGACCGGTTTCTTATCAGGATTGGCCAGATGCGCTTTTGCCAGAAGCTTTAAGAAATGCCAATTCACTTGAAATAATGCGTGACGTAAACGGAAAATTGACTAAAGATTCCATTTAACATATTTTGTGGAGCCTAATTTTAGAGGTATATATTGAAGCTGAAAAACGATAAAAACTAAATTCCTTAAGGGCATTCCCCGAGATTGTTTATTTATGGCCAGAAAAACTTTTTTTTGTGTAGATGCACACACCTGCGGAAATCCAGTGCGTGTTGTTGCCGGTGGTGGGCCTTTTATTGAGGGCGACACAATGAGCGCTAAACGGCAGAATTTTTTAAAGGATTATGATTGGATTCGTCGTGGTCTTATGTTTGAGCCGCGCGGCCACGACATGATGAGCGGAAGTATTTTATTTCCTCCCGCCAAAGCAGAAAATGACTGTGGCGTACTATTTATCGAGACTAGCGGCTGTCTTCCTATGTGCGGTCATGGTACTATTGGTACGGTCACGGTAATGATAGAAGAAGGTCTGGTCACACCAAAAGTGCCTGGCCAACTACGCTTGGAAACACCCGCCGGTCTGGTTATGGTCTCTTACAAGCAGGAAGGCAAAAAGGTGAAATCGGTCAAAATCGTAAATGTCAAATCGTATCTTGAAGCCGAAAATATTACTGTAAATTGTTCAGATTTGGGCGATTTAAAGGTGGATGTTGCCTACGGAGGAAATTTTTATGCAATAGTGGAGGTTCAGGAAAATTTCAGCGGATTGGAAAATTATCAAGCCAGCCAACTCATAACCTGGAGCCGGGAATTACGGAAGAATCTTAACCAGAATCATCAGTTTGTTCATCCCGAAGACGCAACGATCAACGGTTTGAGTCATATTTTATGGACGGGAAAAGTTCTGGATCCCGCTTCAACCGCGCGCAATGCCGTTTTTTACGGTGATAAGGCCATTGACCGCTCACCATGTGGTACTGGAACTTCCGCCAGGATGGCGCAATGGTATGCGCAGGGAAAACTTACAACAGGATTTCCATTTGTGCATGAAAGTATTATAGGCAGCAAATTTACGGGTAGGATAGAAGAGGAAACCACACTTGGTGATAAAAAGGCGATCGTTCCCAGCATAGAAGGTTGGGCGTATGTAACGGGTTATAATACGATTATCATTGACGATGACGACCCTTATGCGCACGGGTTTCAGGTGTTGTAAATTCCCTCCCCCTAACCCCCAAAGGGGGAACTAATTACTAGGTTTCCTTGTAGCTCTTATCTAGTTAAAGTTTCAGTTTACAAGTTAAATTGGCAATGTTCAATTTTTTGAAAAAGTATAAATAATAATCAACGCATCCACTAGTATTCCCCCCTTTGGGGGTTAGAGGAAAATACGATTCAATTGAAAAAAATAATCATTATAGGCGGCGGTATTTCAGGTTTATGCAGTGCATATTATCTTGTCAAAGAAGGCTTTGATGTAACAGTAATCGATAAAAGCGACATGACCACCGGCGCTTCTTATATAAATGCTGGATATCTTACGCCCAGCCATTTTATTACATTGGCAGAGCCTGGCATGATTACCCAGGGCATCAAATGGATGCTCAACAGCGCCAGTCCTTTTTATATCAAGCCACGCTGGGATCCTGATTTTTTTAAGTGGGCCTGGCACTTTAAAAAATCAGCTACCGCTGCCAATGTGGAGAAAGCCATACCCATTTTAGTAGAACTTAATTTAAAAAGCCGGGAACTATATTTAGAAATGCAGGAATCCGGTGATTTTGATTTTCATCTAGAGCGTAAAGGACTGCTTTTGGTTTATAAAACTCCAAAAAATGAAGAGCACGAGATAAAATTGGCTGAAAGAGCCCAAAAAATAGGTCTGGAAGCCAAAATATTGAATAAAAAAGAACTCCGCAAATTGGAACCTGCTTTCGCCGATGACGTACTTGGCGGGATTCGTTATGATTGTGACGCACACAGTACGCCCAATATATTTATGAAAAACATGAAAAATTGGTTAACGGAACAAGGTGTGAACTTTGTGTTGAATGAAAAGGTAACCGGTTTTAAGTCTGAAAACAACCAAATAAAAGCTGTAAAAACCGAAAACCAGCTTATAGAAGGTGATGAATTTGTATTGGCTTCTGGAGCGTGGACGTTTGAACTTGCCCGTACTTTGGGACTTAATATTCCCATTCAAGGCGGGAAGGGTTACAGCATGAGCGTAGCGCGCAAAACGAATATCACAATGCCCGCCATATTAACGGAAGCCAAATGTGCCGTTACGCCCATGCAGGGTTTTACGCGCTTTGCCGGCACAATGGAATTTTCGGGAAATACAAGCACGGTGCAGGCCAATCGTGTGGAAGCGATTGCCAGGGCTGCAAATAGATATTATAAAGAGCTGAACATTTCCGCAGAAGAAAGAGATGAGGCGACTTCCGGCTTGCGCCCTGTATCTCCAGATGGGCTGCCATTTATAGGCAAAACTTCAAAATATAAAAACCTCAACATTGCAGCGGGCCACGCTATGATGGGATGGAGTTTGGGGCCGATTACGGGAAAATTAATTACTGAATTGATAAGCGATATAAAGCCAACTGTTCCGCTACAGCCTTTCCTTCCGGAGCGCTTTAGATAATTCTAATAATCTATTCTGAGATTAACAATTTGGATAGTTTATCTAATAATAAGATCATAATTATTATTTCTGTTTTTAAGAGAAATACTTATTGATTAATAGCAATGTTTTTTAACGCAATAATAAATTCTTTCTTTCACTGCGAATCCTCTCCCTCTCTCGATTCCATCCGAGCAGTTAAATATATTGTTGCGCATTTATAGATTTTATTCCGTTTCCCTAAAAATGTCAGTAAGGATAATTAATTTATTAATAGCTCTTATTACAATTTGTGAAGTGACATCATATCTGCTGTCTTATTCTTAAAAGCAAATACCTCCTGAGAACACTTTAATTTTTTTGATTAGTCCGTCCTCGTATTTATTCCAATTTGATAGTGCGCAACACAAAATCATAGATACACAATAAGTTTCTAAATTTTCGCGGAATTATATAGTTTTGGGTTAATATTATATCAATTTTAGCTAATTTTTAGTTAACAACAGTCTTTTTAAACGAGTAGGTTTGTGGAATAGGATATATGTAATTCAAACACTTATTAAGTTTGATTTATTCCTGCAATCAACTAAACTCACAGAATATGTACGTTTCAACTATTGACTATCCGCTATCCTTCAAGTTCTTTAAGAATTTCAGAATTCCAATATTCTTATTGTTTTTATTTATCTCACAGGGAATTTTGGCCCAAAATCCTGTAGATGGTACGGTGAGTGATGAAAACGGACTTCCGATGCCTGGAGTGACAGTAAAAGAAATGAATACTTCAAACGGAGTAGTTACAGACTTTGATGGTAATTTTCAAATTAATACAGCTTCAGAATCTTCGACTTTAATTTTTTCCTACGTGGGTTTTGAAAGCCAAGAAGTTGAGATCAACGGACGCTCAAGCCTTACCATTATTTTAAAGGAAGATCTTGAGTCTCTCAATGAAGTGGTGGTTATAGGTTATGGTACACAACGCCGGGCAGATGTCACGAGCGCGGTTGCCACCGTAAAATCTGACGATTTTATTCAAGGAAATGTTAACGACGCTGCTCAATTGATACAAGGGAAAGTGGCCGGTTTAAGTGTTTCGCTGCCCACTGGAGATCCCACAAAGGAGGCACAGATTTCATTAAGGGGAATTGCTTCCATAAATGGAAATACTTCTCCGCTGGTACTTATAGACGGTATTCCAGGAAATCTGCAAACGGTGGCTCCAGAAGATATTGCTTCCATCGATGTTTTAAAAGATGGTTCTGCTACCGCAATCTATGGTACCCGAGGAACTAATGGTGTTATCATTATAACCACTAAAGGTGCCGGGGCAGATATGCAAAATACCATAGATGTTACAAGCTATGTTGCGCTTTCATCAATAAGTAACAGTTTGAATTTTTTAGACGCCGGTCAATTGAGACAAAAATATCAGGAAGGCTACACTTTTAGTGGCGCTAATCTAGAAGATTTTGGTTCAGATACAGATTGGCTTGATGAGATAACACGCACAGCGGTAAGTACGGTTCACAACGTGATCTTTAGAGGTGGAAATAAAACGTCCAATTTAACCGCTTCCATAAATTACAGGGATAATGAAGGTACTTTTATTAAAACGGATAATTCAAAATATACTGCAAGACTGGATGTTAACCACAATATGTTTGATGATAAATTAAAAGCCAACTTTAATATAATATTAAGCGAACAGGAGTTTTTTACCGGTGGAGATGACGGAAATGCTGGTTATAGTTTCAACCCCTACGTATACCGTCAAGCCCTGATTCATAATCCCACAGAGCCGGTGACCAATGCAGATGGTACCTGGTTTGAAAGAGATGTTTATTTCTATGATAATCCCGTGGCATATCTGGAAGAGACCAAAGGTAAAAATAGATATAGAAACGCGCGTTTTACGGGAAGCTTAACCTATGCGCCAAATGAAAATTTTAATATTCAAGCTTTGTACACGCGTAAAGGTGATTATAACATAAGAGGTTATTATGAAACTAAAAATCACGTTTCTACTACAAAAAACGGACTCGAAGGTTATGCTACCCGTGGTACCGATGATTATATTGGCAATTATGGTCAAATAACCGCTAATTATGATAAGAAAATAGGCAAGCATAAATTTACCGCGCTGGGCGGGTATAACTATGAGGACAATACCTATGAAGGTTTTTTTGCGGCAAACAGAAATTTTCCAACAGATTCCTACACCTATAATAATTTAGGGATAGGTCAAGGATTGCCTTTAGGAGAAGCTTCAATGGGGAGCTCCAAAAGTTCTGATAAGCTCATCGCGTTTTTCTCGAGGGTGACTTATAATTATGATGACAGGTATTTACTTATGGCCAGTATTCGCCAAGAGGGATCTTCGCGCTTTGGGGCAGATAATAAATGGGGAAGTTTTCCGGGTATATCTGCTGGATGGCGCATGAATAATGAGTCCTTTTTAAAGAATGCAAAGTGGTTGGATAACCTGAAACTCCGTGCAGGTTTTGGTGTTACCGGTATAAATTCGGATCGATCTTACCAGTCGTTGAGCAGTTTAACATATTCCAACTATTTTTTATATAACAACCGCTGGATCCGTGAACTTATACCAGCTCGAAATCCTAATCCCGATCTACGCTGGGAAAAGAAGGAAGAATTTAATATAGGTTTGGATTTTAGCTTTTTAGGTGGCCGAATTAGTGGTGCACTTGATTATTATGACAGAAGCACAAAAGATGCGCTTTACGATTATGATGTGCCGGTACCGCCTTATTTGTATAGTAGCATACGGGCAAACGTGGCAAAATTGAGCAATACTGGTTTTGAGGCGCTCATTAACTTTATACCGGTACAGAGCGATGATTTTCAATGGAACTCAAACATCACCTATTCTACAAACAGTAATAAATTGGTCTCACTTTCCAATGATCAATTTCAAACCACAAATGATTTTTTCTACACTGGCGGTACGGGAGAACCCATACAGACAAGTACGCATATTGTAGAGGTGGGGCAGCCAATTGGTAATTTTTTCGGATTGAAAAGTGTGGATATTACCGAAGACGGCATTTGGTTGATTGAAACACCTGAAGGGGAAATCATTCCCGCTACAGAATCTTCTTCCGCCGATAGGCAGATTTTGGGCAACGGCCTGCCCAAGCATTATTTAAGCTGGAACAATACCATGAACTATAAAAATTTTGATCTTAACGTCAACTTAAGAGGTGCCTTTGATTATCAGATTTTGAATTTTTCCAGAATGTTCTATGAAAATCCAACCGTGGGCTACAATGTGCTGGATACCGCATTTGATGAGGTTTATGGCAAGGCAGTTTTGTCTGATGTACAGCGTTACGTGAGTCACTATATTGAAGATGGTGATTTTGTAAAACTTGATAATGTCACCTTGGGTTACACGGTAGATACAGAAGCTATGGATTTTATTCAAAATCTGCGTGTGTATATTTCTGGACAAAATCTAGCTACCATTACAGGATATAAAGGCATAGACCCAGAAGTAAATAGAATAGGCCTTTCACCCGGGAACGATGAAAGGGATAAGTACCCAACAAATAGCATTTTTAGCCTAGGCTTAAATTTAACTTTTTAAAAAATAAACGATGAGAATGTTAAGCAATACCAAGATTTTCAAATATGTTTTAATCGTACCTGTAAGCATAAGCATGATGCTCATGGCATTACAGGGCTGCACCAATCTGGATGAAGAGGTTTTCTCTGAAATAACCGAAGATTCTTTTATTCCCGCTCAGGAAGATATCATTGCCCTTACGGCTTCGGCGTATACGCCATTGCGCTATGTTATGGGCTGGCAAGGGTTATTTGATCTGCAGGAAGAATCTGCAGATACGTTCATAACACCTACGCGTCCCAATGGTTGGGATGATGGCGGGATATACAAGCATATGCATTTTCATGACTGGAACGAGACTCAATATCAACCGCGCTCCACCTGGTTAACCTGCTTTAACGGGATAAACAATATAAACCGGGTTGTCTCCCAGATAGAATCTGGGTCTTTGCCCATTGAAGAAGATCAGGCAGCTGCTGTTATCGCAGAGATGCGTGCGGTTAGGGCACTGTACTATTCCATTTTAGTAGATACGCATGGCAATGTGCCTATATTGACCAATTTTAGTGATGAAATACCAACGCAGAGCACCAGGGCTGAGGTTTATGATTTTATAGTAAGTGAATTGACTGAAGTAATTCCGTCTCTCACCGAAACGGCAGATGCAAGCACGTACGGGCGTATTACCAAATGGGGAGCGCTTCAAATACTTGCCCGGGTTTATCTGAACGCAGAGGTCTATACAGGAACGGCACAATGGGAAAAATGCATTGCGGCCTGTAATGAAATTATAAATGGAGGCCAGTTTACGCTTGATCCTAATTACAGCGCTATTTTTGAAACAGAAAATGAAGATTCTCCTGAGATTGTATTCGCTATTCCCTATGACGATATCTATGCCACAGAATGGAGCCAGCATATGAAAATGTTACTACCGGCTCACCGCGATGTATTCAATATGCAGGCACAGCCTTGGGGAGGATCCAGCGCCAATCCTCAGATTATTGACAGTTATCAATCGGGAGATAAGCGACTGGAAGATACTTGGCTTATGGGCGATCAAAAAGATGCAGATACAGGAGAAACCCTTTTCACCCTTGTCAATTTTATGCCCAGTATTTATTTCTGCGAATTTGAACAGGGCTTGAGATGTCATAAATATGAGATTGAATCTGGAGCCAAAGGTAGCTTGAGCAATGATTTTCCTTTCTACAGATATACAGATGTGCTTATGATGAAAGCCGAAAGCCTACTTCGCACAGGTAATGGTGAAGAAGCTGCACAATTGGTGACACAGGTTAGAACGCGCTCTTTTGATACCGCAGAAGATGCCACGGTCACCGGTAGCGAACTTATGGGCGACACCACCGTTAATTATGGTTTTCTGGGCGAAGATGGTACTGTTACGGAAGCTGGAGATCAAAGCAACGTACAATTTGGACGATTTTTAGATGAATTGGCTTGGGAATTTACCGGGGAAGCCAGACGCCGTACCGATATGATCCGTTTTGGTGTTTATCAGAAAAAAAGTTGGTTCAACCACGTGCCACTGGGAGATTACACGACCTTGTTTCCCATCGGTTTAGAAGAGCTCAATACAAATACAAACCTGAAGCAAAACCCAGGATATTGATCTGAGAGATTGCGTAGGCCTACTTTTATTATGAAAGGGAACTTAGGCTAGAAACCATTTTTCTGCCAATTATCTTAAGTGTATTATTATAAATAAATCAAGCATTGATGTTTTCTATACAGATCAGAAATTATTTAATTTTACTGTCTCTTTTTTTTAGTGTAAAAGCCTTTTCTCAAGGCACATTAACCGATTATAAACGCGCAGAGGCTGTAGATTCCTTGTTTGCGGATAAGGTTTATAATGCTCCGGAATCTTTTCATTGGATGGATTCTAAACACTTTTGGTACAAAAATTTTACTGCAGACGGCAATACCTATCTTATTGTTGATACAGAATCAAAGGCTCAAAAACCGATTTTTGACACCGGAAAATTGACTAAAATCCTCGAAAAATGGCTTAAAAAGGATGAAAATCAGCACGATTTTGATCTTGCTGATTTAGAATATACCGAGGATAAAGCGCGCTTGAACTTTAGGGTGGATTCCTTGAAATTTCAGTTGAATCTAACCGATTATCAAGTCGTGCTCACCGACACCGTTCCGCAGAAAAAAAGACGTGATGGCTATTGGGGGAGCCGTAATCGAGAAGAGGAAGGCAAACCGGTAATTTCTCCAGATAGTACTTTCACCGCGTATGTGGAAAATGACAACATTTACCTTAAAAACAAGAAAACCGACGAGAAAACGCAGCTCAGTTATGATGGAGTAAAAGGTTATGCGTATGATCCAAATATACTCTGGTCGCCAGACAGCAAAAAGATTATGGCGTATAAAGTCAAACCGGGCGCGAAACATGAAATCTACTTTGTAGAATCGAGCCCAGATGATCAGTTACAGCCAAAATTACAGTCGCGCGATTATTTAAAACCCGGCGACGAACTTGATTTTAAAAGTCCGCAGATTTTTGATGTAGAGAAGAAAAAGCATATTCCTGTTGCCACAGATTTATTTAATGCGCAATATTCAATAAATGGTTTTAAATGGGCCGACGACAGCGAGGCTTTTACTTTTGAATACAACCAGCGCGGCCATCAAGTGTACCGTGTTTTAAAAGTAGATGCCGAAACTGGAAAAGTACAAGCAATAATTGATGAATCGAGCCCTACTTTTATAGATTATAGCGGCAAAAAGTACCGCCATGATGTGGAAGGTAAAAACGAAATAGTTTGGGCATCGGAACGTGATGGTTACAACCATCTGTTTTTATACGATTCCAATACCGGAAAGGTAAAAAACCAGATCACTTCTGGTGATTGGCCGGTGCGTGAAGTACTGGAGGTTGATGACAAAAACCGGCAGATCTATTTTACCGCAAGCGGAATGGATAAAAGTATGGATCCCTATTTTATTCAGTATTGCAGAATCGATTTCGATGGAAGCAATTTTACCCGTTTCACGACCGAAAATGGCAATCATAAGGTCACTTTTTCCCCAGACCACACGTATTATGTAGATCAATATTCGCGTATTGATTTTCCGGCGGTTACCGTTTTAAAGGAAACCGGCAAGAAAAAGCCAATCATGCAATTGCAGCAATCCGATATTTCAGCACTTGAAAAAACAGGTTGGAAAATGCCCGAAGTTTTTATGGCAAAAGGACGTGATAACGCCACGGAGATCTGGGGCATGATCGTAAGGCCAAGTACTTTTGATCCTTCAAAAACCTATCCGATAATTGAATATATCTATGCTGGTCCGCATGATTCTTTTGTGCCAAAAGATTTTCATGCTAAAAACTGGGCAATGACCGCTCTGGCAGAACTGGGTTTTATTGTGGTGCAAATTGATGGAATGGGAACGTCCAACCGCTCTAAAAAATTTCAGGATGTTTGCTGGCAAAACCTAAAAGACGCCGGTTTTCCAGATCGTAAACTATGGATCAAAGCTGCCGCCAAAAAATATCCCTACATGAATGCCGATAAAGTGGGAATACACGGTACTTCTGCAGGAGGACAGAGTGCGGGCGCCGCGCTGGTTTTCAATTCAGACTTTTACGACGTGGCCGTCGCCTCTTGCGGTTGCCACGATAACCGCATGGATAAAATGTGGTGGAACGAGCAATGGATGGGCTATCCCATCGGTCCTCAATATGAGGCTTCGTCAAATATTGTGCATGCCAGCCAGCTGCAGGGCAATTTAATGTTGATTGTGGGAGAAGTTGATGATAATGTAGATCCCGCTTCCACCATGCAGTTTGCCGACGCCTTGATCAAGGCCAATAAAGACTTTGAACTCGTGGTGCTACCGGGAGAAAATCACACTTCGGGGGGAGTATTTGGAGAACGTAAACGAAGGGATTTCTTTGTGCAACATTTACTTGGCGTAAATCCACCTTCTTGGGATAAAATCTATAAATAATTTTTAAAAAATGAACCAACTATTTTCACTGAAAAACACCCCAAAACACCTGATTTTCGAGCTAAAAAGGCTGTTTTTTAACTATCTGTTCCTTTTTATATTTTGCATGGGAAATTATTCCGTGGCGCAAGCGCAAAACGGCGATCAGATTCTTGACGGGATCGGTGAGACCGGATTGATCGCGCGCTATGTTTTTGACGGCGATGCAAAAGATTGGTCCCGCAACAATCTGCATGCCGCGCCGCAGGGTGATGCTTTTAATTATGTGAATGATGAGCAGTTTGGTAATGTTATTTCCATTTCTGGTAATTCTTATATTACGCTTCCTGAGAAAACCTTGAACGGCGTGGAATCCCTGAGTATTTCTGCCTGGGTGAAGTTTGACGAAATAAAATCAGGAAATTATCTTCTGGATTTTGGGAAGAATGCTGACTCCCATTTTTTTATCGCTCCGCTGGGAATACAAAATTCCGAAGGCTTTACAGCGGTTATCCGTGATGGAAAAGGCGATGGTTACGAGAACAATTCGACAAAAAAAGAATTCCAAAAAGACAAATGGGTTCATATTGCAGTCGTTATTGATATTCCATCGAAAACCCTGAGCAGTTTTATAAATGGAATTGCGGTTGATAAAAAAAAGGATCTTGCCCTGGAACTGGATGAGGTATTTGGTCAAAAAAACCAATTGAATATCGGACGGTCTTTGAGCACTTCTGATAATTCCGATTTTGACGGCAAACTTCATGATTTTCGACTGTATAGGATTCCATTAAGCGAAAATCAGGTTTTGAAAATTTATGACAACGCCCTTAAAAAGGAAAGTTCAGTGGTAAATGAGCGGGAAGAGCCAGAAGATGATCTTCCGCAATTTCCTGGCGATATTCCACAGCTTTACAATAATTATTTAACGCAGGTGGCAAATATTGAGATGGAAACGGAAGTGGGTTATCTTCCTAGATTGCCGCGTTATCTGGACGGCACGTATAAAAATGGGATAAAAGGTCCGCGCGTTCGCGTTCAGTGGCCCGCTCCCACAGATAATACAGATGCGGCCAAAGAAGGTAGTTATACAGTGACCGGAAGTGTCGCTGGCACCGCTTTTAAACCAACCGCAAAAATCAACGTAAAAGCCCATGAAAAAATGCCTTTTCCGGCACAAACCCTGGAAGCATTTGATCTTGATAAG
>JBBPYO010000559.1:0-5505 GCA_038199845.1 Flavobacteriales bacterium | reverse complement strand
TCTTCGCTGATGCCTATACCGTTATCTATGACCAGTAGAAGCACTTTGTCGGCTTCGGTTTTTATGTCAACACAGATTTGTGGATTTTCAACATTTTCGGTAGCCTGAATAGCATTTTTGACGAGATTGGTCACGACGCGAATGAGTTGGGTGCGGTCAAATTTTGCTATAATTTTCTCTTTTTCGGCTTTAAAATGAATGTAGGGTTCCGTAAAAATATCGAGCGAAAGTTTTGTCACAAATACCACATTAAGCGTCTCATTCTGCTGTGCGGGCATTTTAGCATAATTAGAAAACGCCGAAGCAATATTGCTCATCGTATCAATCTGTTGAATAATTGTATTGCTATATTCATCCAACTTTTTACGAATATTAGGGTCATTTGGATCAAAGCGCTGTTGAAAACTCTGTACTGTCAACCGCATGGGCGTCAATGGATTTTTGATCTCGTGCGCCACCTGTTTTGCCATTTCGCGCCAAGCTTGTTCCCGCTCGCTCTGGGCAAGTTTGGCCGCACTGGTCTCTAGCTCATCGATCATTAAATTATAGGCGCGCACCAGGTTGCTGATCTCTTCACTGGCATCGTCTATTTCAATTTTCTGGTTACGTTTGTCCAGTCGCGTCTGGATCATTTTATCACTTATCGTCTTTAAACTCCGCGTAATATAGCGCGATAAAAAGTAGGATAGCGCGATGGCGATAAGTAGCATAAACAGATAACCTTCCGCAAGGCGGCGCAAAAACTCATCGAGTTCGCGGGTGATGAAATCATCGTCTTGAATGTAGGGCAGGTTGAGAATCGCCAGCGGCTTAAACTGATTATCTGTAATGTAGGTGTAGGAGGATTGAAACTTAACTCCATTTTTCATCATGGAGGTAACCCATCGCTTGTTCGGCGCGTTGTCTATCCCGTGTAAAATTGCCGCTGCCAACCTAATATCTACAGTATCTACGGTAAAACCATCCTTTGATTTTACGAGCAGGTTACCGTCAAGATCATAAATATTAATCGGTAGCTCGTGCACATCAGAAATGCGGTAGATATCTCCTTTCTCCTTGAGAATAATGGGTATTTTCTCGGTAATTACTTCGAAGGAAGTTTTATTGAGCACGTAGGATATTTCTGCCCTAATTTGATCTTCTTTTCTAAGCAAGCGACTAGTATGGTAATCTTCAGCCTCTTCTTTATACTGTATGACCGAAATAGTTCCTATGAGAATGGACGCTCCAAAAATGAGCATAATCATAGATAAGAAAATGCGGGTTCGCAGGGAGAGTTTGGTCATATTCATCATTTTGGTGAATAGCAAAAATCACGCCGTTACGCGTCAGGGTTTTTTTGGCGTATGCGCTTATACAGGCGAATGCCCAACATCAAAAGCACCGCAAGCGTCAATAACCCAAAAAGCCCGTACAACCAATTTACTGCACTTTTTGTAATCGCCAGAAAAATCACGGCAAAAAGAATAAGAGTTGCCCCTTCATTCCAAATACGCATAAAACGTGAAGTGTATTTAATTTCGCCACGTTGCAGTTGCTTGAAGATCTGATGGTTTTTAAAATGATACGCAAAGAGCAACACGACAAAACACAGCTTAATCTGCATCCAGGGCATCTGGAGCAATACTGGATTTAAATATAACATTATAAAAGCAAAGATACTGGTCAAGATCATGGATGGCCATGTTATAATATACCACAACCGCTTCGCCATAAGCGCTAGTTGCCTACCCAGAATGGATTTTTCAGGTTCCTTTTTTTCCGAAGCTTCAATTTGATAAATGAATAATCTGGGAATGTAAAAGAGCCCTGCAAACCAGGTAACAATAAAAATAAGGTGTAGGGATTTTATATAAAGATAATACTCCATGGTTCTAATGTTACTCTGAATTTTAGGAAGTAATCCTTTAGAATTCATCTAAAAAAACACCAAAATAAGGTCAAAAACCATCAAAAAACCCCGAAAATCGGGGTTTTATTTATTGATCATTTTCTTCTGGCTTCATGATAAAAGTATCCATGAATGCCGTGGTATAATTACCGGCGATGTAATCTGGATTTTCCATTAACTGCCTATGGAAAGGAATGGTCGTTTTAACTCCCTCAATCACAAACTCATCAAGCGCGCGTTTCATCTTACTAATTGCCTCTTCTCGCGTTTGCGCAGTTGTGATTAGTTTTGCGATCATAGAGTCATAGTTGGGCGGAATCATATAACCACTGTAAACGTGTGTATCAATACGAACACCATGACCACCCGGTGCGTGCAGATTTGTGATTCTTCCAGGACTGGGTCTAAAGCCGTGATATGGATCTTCAGCATTTATACGGCATTCTATGGAATGTAGTTGTGGCAAGTAATTTTTTCCAGAAATGGGCACTCCGGCAGCGACTAGAATCTGCTCCCTGATCAAGTCATAATCCACAACCTGCTCTGTGATGGGATGTTCTACCTGAATACGGGTATTCATCTCCATGAAGTAGAAATTACGATGCTTATCTACCAAAAATTCAATAGTACCAGCACCCTCATACTTTATAAATTCAGCGGCTTTTATAGCGGCAGCGCCCATTTTGTCACGAAGTTCATCGGTCATAAAAGGCGATGGAGTTTCTTCGGTAAGTTTCTGGTGCCGGCGTTGTATAGAGCAATCTCTTTCTGAAAGGTGGCAGGCTTTACCGTTACTATCGCCTACGATCTGAATCTCAATATGGTGAGGTTCTTCAATTAACTTCTCCATATACATATCACTGTTGCCAAAGGCAGCAGCAGACTCTTGACGAGCGGAATCCCAAGCTTTTCTCAGGTCTTCCTTTTTATAAACGCCGCGCATCCCCTTACCGCCACCACCTGCGGTAGCCTTAAGCATTATCGGATAGCCAGTTTCTTCGGCAACACGCTCACAGTCCTCAAAATCTTTAATAATGCCTTCACTACCAGGAACGCATGGCACTCCAGCCGCTCTCATAGTAGCCTTTGCCGTAGCTTTATCGCCCATTTTTGCGATCATCTCTGGAGAAGCGCCAATGAATTTTATATCGTGCTCCTCACAGATTTTGGAAAATTTAGCATTTTCAGAGAGAAAACCGTAGCCTGGATGTATCGCATCTGCATTGGTAATTTCCGCAGCAGCGATAATATTGCTCATTTTTAGATAAGACTCGCTGCTGGGAGGTGGACCGATGCAAACGGCTTCATCTGCAAAACGAACGTGAAGACTTTCGGCATCTGCGGTGGAATATACCGCGACGGTCTTAATACCCATTTCTTTACATGTGCGTATCACACGTAACGCGATCTCCCCGCGGTTTGCTATAAGTATCTTTTTAAACATGGTTTTCTTGACATTGATTAACCCAATCCTTTACGATCAAGTTGTTTGGATACTTCAGTTAGAACGAAATTCTTAGGAAGGATCAACCAAAAATAGTGGCTGATCAAATTCTACCGGTGAGGCATCATCAACGAGTATTTTCACGATAGTTCCTTTAATTTCACTCTCGATCTCGTTAAATAGTTTCATGGCCTCAATAACACAAAGCACATCTCCGTCCTTTATTTTAGACCCTACTTCTACAAATGTAGGCTTATCGGGTGAAGGTTTTCTATAAAACGTACCTATAATAGGGGATTTTATAGTGGTATATTTAGAATCATCTGCTCCTTTGCTTACCTCTACCGGCTGTGCAGGTGCGCTGGTTTGTTGTGGAGCTACTTGCTGAGCAGGCGCTCCTTGCATGGGTATTTGCTGCACATACGTGGTTTCCCCCTTATGTTCTTCGCCACCGGTCCTGATGGTAATCTTAAAATCATCCATCTCCAGTTTAACCTCACTGGCGCCTGATTTTGCAACGAACTTTATTAAATTCTGAATTTCTTTTAAATCCATAATAAATTATGTTTACTAGATTGGTTTTTAGCTATTGTAGGCCCATTTTAAATATATAGAACCCCAAGTAAATCCGCCTCCAAAAGCGGCAAAAATTATATTATCTCCCTTTTTGAAACTTTTTTCAAAATCATTCAACAATAGGGGCAGTGTTGCAGAAGTCGTATTACCGTATCGCTGAATATTCATAAGCACCTTATTTTCAGAAAGGTCCATGCGTTTAGCTGTTGCATCGATAATACGCTTGTTTGCCTGATGGGCAAGAAGAAAATCTACATCGTCACTTTTAAGATCGTTGCGCTGCATGATGCGTTCCGCCACGTCAGACATATTGGAGACGGCAAATTTAAAAACAGTCTTGCCATCTTGAGTTACAAAATGCTCTCGATTTGCCACGGTTTCTTCAGTAGGTGGCTTTAACGAACCACCTGCTTCGATTTTCAAAAAATTGCGACCCATACCATCAGACCTCAAATATTCATCTTGAAAACCATTTCCCTCATCATTAGGCTCAAAAAGGACAGCACCACCACCATCACCAAAAATGATACATGTGGTACGGTCTGTATAATCAATCACAGATGACATTTTATCTGCCCCAATGAGCAATATCTTTTTATAACGTCCAGATTCTATATATGCTGCCGCGACAGACATTCCATATAAAAACCCTGAGCAAGCCGCCTGAATATCAAAAGAAAAAGCATTTACCGCTCCTAGTTCCGTTGCAACATATGCTGAAGTTGATGCGACGGGTAAATCCGGTGTGGCAGTGGCCAACAGGACAAGATCAATTTCTGCTGGATCCAGTCCTTTTTTGTTAATTAGATCCTGAGCCGCTTGTATGGCCAGATAGGACGTGCCTTTATCTGGATCTTTCAGAATCCTACGCTCTTTGATACCCGTTCTGGAGGTGATCCACTCATCATTAGTTTCCACCATGGTTTCCAACATTTCATTGGTAAGCACATAGTCGGGCACATAAGCACCTACAGCAGTTATGGCTGCCTTGATTTTACTCATATAAATTCTATTTCTGCGGAAAAAGTGATTTTTATAAAAAATAGAATGGAAAATTACTAAATATTAGATAAATGTATCCAATAATTAACTTTTTTTCATCTTTCAAACACCATTCTACGCTTTAACGAAAGAGTTCTTTAATACGAACCAGAAAATCAATTCTTGTTAATAGCTTTTTTGAGCAATTCATCTTCTATTGAGGAAAATATATTAAATCAGCATCTTACTAACAAAAAACTCCCACGGATGGGAGTTGACTCAAATGGTCTTTACTGGCTTACGCCACTTCTTCAGTCTCTGTATTATCAATTAAGACTTGACCTCTGTAATACAATTTGCCTTCATGCCAATGTGCGCGGTGGTAAAGATGTGCTTCACCTGTAGTTGCATCTACAGCAATTTTAGGCATGACCGCCTTATAATGTGTTCTTCTCTTATCTCTTCTGGTTTTCGAGATTTTTCTCTTGGGATGTGCCATCGCCTTTTATTATTTATCTGTTAACAAATCTTTTAATTTTTCCCAGCGGGGATCAATAGCCGTGCTATCTTTTTCTTCCGTAGGTTTCTCTTTTTTTATGCTTAATTCTTCAAG
>JBBPYO010000558.1:0-2581 GCA_038199845.1 Flavobacteriales bacterium | reverse complement strand
GCGTCATCTTCCAGCCGAATGGTGGGCATTTTATACTTATTGGCAAAATCTGCAGCAAATTTGCGGAAAAGCAGATGGATATCTTCCTTGCGATCGCGTAAGGGCGGCAAATGAATATCTACGGTGCTCAACCGGTAAAACAAATCTTCCCGGAACTTGTTCTTGTCAATAGCCTCCGCCATTCTCACATTTGTCGCGGCCACGATGCGAACATCGGTTTTCTGGGTTTTTGAGGATCCCACACGCAAGAATTCGCCATTTTCGAGAACACGCAAAAGGCGGACTTGCGTGGGTAGCGGCAGTTCGCCAACTTCATCCAGAAAAATAGTTCCGCCATCGGCCTCTTCAAAATAACCGCTTCGGGAAGCCGTAGCTCCCGTAAAAGCGCCTTTCTCATGGCCAAAAAGTTCGCTGTCTATCGTTCCCTCGGGAATGGCGCCACAGTTTACGGCAATATATTTATTGTGTTTTCTATGCGATAGCGAATGAATGATGCGTGGAATACTTTCCTTGCCCACACCGCTCTCACCAGTCACGAGTACCGAAATATCAGTCGGTGCCACCTGAATGGCCTTTTCCACAGAACGGTTAAGTTTAGGATCATTACCTATAATTCCAAAACGCTGTTTGGTTGCTTGTACACTTTCCATAATCCCCCTAACCCCCGATGGGGGAATTTAAATTCAACTTTGATTCAGAATTATATATTTTCATTAAGATTTTCTGTATTAAAATGATTTTTATTTTTCTTTCCCCATTAAAGTGAGTTTTATCCATCTAACCTATCATCCGAGTAAGGGCTCCCTCTTCGGGGACTGGGGGGATGAATAGCCTACAGCCTCACCGATCAATGTGGATTTTGTGCAGCTATTTACTTTAACCATAACAAAATCGCCCACTTTATAATGTTCTTTTGGAAAAACAGCAACAGTATTCTGTACAGTTCTTCCGCTCCATTCGGCATCACTTTTTTTCGATGCTTTTTCGATAAGAATTTCAACGGTTTGCCCTACCATTTTACTGGTATTGTGATATGAATGTTCCAATTGGAGTGCAATTACTTCCGCTAAGCGCCGTTTTTTTACCGCAAGCGGAATATCATCTTCAAATTTTCTCGCTGCCATAGTTCCCGGACGCTCGCTGTAGGCAAACATAAACCCGAAATCATACTTTACATATTTCATAAGGCTCAGCGTGTCCTGATGATCTTCTTCGGTTTCGGAGGGAAAACCGGTCATCATATCTTGCGAGATCGCACAATTGGGGATGATCTTGCGTACATTATCTATTAAAGTAAAATATTCCTCACGCGTATGCAGGCGGTTCATTTTCTTTAGAATCCGGTCGCTACCGCTCTGTACCGGCAGGTGAATATAGTCGCAAATGTTAGGATATTTGGCCATAGTGTGTATCACATCAAGCGTCATATCCTGCGGATTTGAAGTAGAAAACCGGATGCGCATTTTTGGCTGTGCTTCCGCGACAAGCGCCAGTAGGTTTGAAAAGTTGACCGAAGTGGCCTGCTGCATCGTTGAGGCTTTGTCAAAATCTTTTTTGAGTCCGCCGCCGTACCATAAATAACTGTCCACATTTTGACCCAGCAACGTAATTTCCTTAAAACCCCTTGCGCCAAGATCGTTCACTTCTTCCACGATACTTTGTGGATCACGGCTGCGTTCCCTTCCGCGGGTAAAAGGCACCACGCAGAACGTACACATATTATCACAACCGCGGGTAATGCTCACAAAAGCCGAAACGCCATTACTTTGCAGGCGCACGGGAGAGATATCACCGTAGGTTTCATCTTTCGATAAAATCACATTAATGGCGTCGCGGCCTTCTTCAACTTCTCTTATAAGGTTGGGCAGATCTTTGTAAGCATCTGGGCCCACAACGAGATCCACGATTTTTTCTTCCTCTAGGAATTTACTTTTAAGGCGTTCGGCCATACAGCCAAGTACGCCAACTTTCATTTTCGGATTGTCTTTTTTTACTGCGTTGTATTTTTCCAGGCGCTTGCGTACCGTTTGCTCTGCTTTATCGCGAATGGAACAGGTATTTACAAGAACCAGGTCTGCTTCATAAAGGTCTTGAGTCGTATTAAAACCTTCTTTTGCGAGAATGGAAGCAACGATCTCGCTGTCGCTAAAATTCATCTGGCAGCCGTAACTTTCTATAAAAAGCTTTTTAGAATTAGTCTCCGTATGTTCCAGCGCAAGGGTTTGCCCTTGAATATTTTCATCTATTATCTTCTCCATAAACCGATGCTTCACTTTTTTTACAAGCTGCAAAGATACAACGAATGGAATTTGTGACAAACTGGCAGCATAAGAATATTTTGCCTTTGGCGGAAGCCTCAAAAGTAATTTTCTGAAATTTTAATATTTCTGACGCAACCTTTTAGGAAAAACTGCATCTTCTTTATAAAGGAATTATCTTAAAACGAATGGATTATGAAAAAACTACTACTACTTTTTATATTAGGAACTACATTTCTATCCTGCAAGGATGATGATAATTCCGAATATTCGATGCAGAACATCGCCACGCCAATAGTGATTGAAAAAGCCGATCTACGCGC
>JBBPYO010000557.1:0-3560 GCA_038199845.1 Flavobacteriales bacterium | reverse complement strand
GGGATAATTCTTACCCAGATTTCCCACAGTATAAAAAGAATCATGCATCCATTCATAAGCGATGCCCAAACCGGTTATTGCGAGCAGCAGGGCAATTAAGGCGCAGTAAATTCCGGCAGTGCGGTGCAGATCGTAATTTACACGACGCCAACGCGCTTTCCAGCGAACTTTAAAATTGGTCGTCAGCTGCTTTCTCTTTTTTGGCCACCAGAGAATGATTCCTGTGAGGAGCATTAAAACAAAAATTATAGTGGATATTCCCACAATCTGTTTCCCTATCGCTTCCGGAAGGAGCAGGTGCATGTGCAGTTCTTCGACAATTATAAAAAAATCCTCGTTTAGGTTTTGAATGTTTATTAATTGTCCTGAATAGGGATTAAAATAAATGTTATAAGGCGTTTCCTCCGCAAAAGCATATACATGTGCGGGCCGCTCCTTACCGTTATATATCACAAAGCTAGCGGTAGAATTAGGCAAAATAGAATCTACTTTTTTAAAAAGCAGCGAGGGCGCCACAAACTTTTGCTCTTGAGCCGGAAGTTTTCTCCAATCCCGCGTAAGATCCTGAATTTCATCGTGAAAGACGAAGATACAACCGGTAATGGCCACGATAAATACAACAATTCCCGAACCAAGACCCAACCAAAGATGTAGCTTACCTGCCCATTTTTTTATTGGATGTTTTCGCTTTTTTTCCTTCATATAAAAAATTTCCAAAAAAGGCTAAAAATACCCATTTTACGGCTAAAATTAATAGAATTAAAATTCCCCACCCAGAATTGTGAAAAACAATTCTGACCTCCCCAAAGGAGAGGTGCAATAAACAATTATTTAGAATTTATAAGTAAATGCCGCGGCAAAGTTTCTTGGCATCTGTGGTGTGATCGTGGACCAGCCAGTATAATATTGCTTGTCCGTAAGATTATTAAGTTTAAAATTGATCGAAAATTTATTTACATCATAAAAAATTGATGCGTTTAGGACAGTATATTCCGGCAATGTGAAAACCCCACTTAGTTAACGGTTAAAAATCATATTTTCACTGGCATAGTTTCCACCAAAACCTACGCCCAGACCTTCAACAATGGTTTCTGGTAGACGGTAACTAATCCATAAGTTGGCTAGGTTTTGCGGTCCGGCAGATTCTGGCCTTCGGTTTAAAAAATCGGTCTGGTCAGATTTAGTCAATTTACTGTCGTTATAACTGTAGCCCGCAATAATATTGAGCCCTGCAAAGGGACTTGTTGTTATGCTAGCTTCAAAACCACGACTGTAAAGTTCGCCGTCCTGAACGTAAAAGAAAGGATTATTGGTTTGCTCAAGTACGGTATTGCTGACCTGAATGTCATAATAACTAAAAGTAGCAGAAAGTTTGTTCTCTACAATATTCAATTTTGTACCCACTTCAAACTGCTTGGCGCGTTCAGGTTCAAAAGTGACGGTTGTGGTTGCGCCTAATGCTGGATCGCCTTGCTGCTGTGGCGCAACATTGCTAAAACCGTCCATATAATTAGCAAAAAGTGCCACTTGATCAATAAGCGGCTGATACACCAAACCGAATTTTGGCGAAAGCGCAGTCTGGCTATTGTTGTCGCTTTCAAATTGATCAATTCTTAAGCTCGCCATAGCGGAAAGATTTGGCAACACATTCAACACGTCAGAAATATAAGCGCTGTACACTTCTTGCTGAACCTGGTTATTATTTCTTTGACTAGTAGCCAAAAGATCAAAACTCGCTGCCTTAGAAAGAATACCGCTGTCATTATCTGTAATGTAATTTGCGGGGTCATAAATACCATAAACGCTTTCGTTTACATTTTGCAAACTGGCATTTCCTATATAAATTGACCCATTTGCCACATAACCAGAACTGTTGTCTATCACCTCGTTGTTGTAATAATCCAGACCGGCAACAACGCGGTTACGCAGTCCGCTTATTTCAAAATCCCCAATAAAATTCTGCTGAATATCCGTGGTAAGCGTGGTAGAATTTTGGTCGCTGATGTAGCGGGTAAGGGCGATACCTTCGTCAAGATTAGTCACTTCTCCAGTAACTTCTTCCCTGTTCTGCAGAAACTGCGTCCCTTCATAGAGATATGAATATATTCCTTTTGACTTTGTAGAACCGCGCGAAACGACGGTCTGTGATGTCCATTTATCAGAAATTTTATAGTTCACCTGGCCCTGAAGGCTAAAGTTGGGATTTTCCAAAACTAGATCATTGCTGGTAAAAGAACGCTCCGGGTCGTAGCCCAATTCATCAATGGTATTTACAGGCAGTGGCGCTCCACGGTCAAGAAAAAGCATTGTGGTATTCGTACTTTCACCATGGTAAAATTCGGTATTGATAAGAAAAGAAAGTCGATCGTTTACTTTATAACTCAGCGATGGCGCCACAAAAAGCGATTTGCGGAAACCGGCATCCTGAAAACTGTTTCTGGTATCGTACGCCGTATTTAGCCGAAGCGCAACGTCACCTTCTTCATCTAAAGGCGTATTTATATCTGCCGTAACCCGGTTGAGGCCATTACTGCCCATGACATAGGAAATATTTCCGCCAAAATAAGAGTACGGTTTTTTGGTCACTATATTAATAAGACCGCCATAGGAAATTAAACTGCTGCCATAAAGTGTTCCCGAAGGACCTTTTAAAACCTCAATGCTCTCTACGTTTGCTGGATCGGGGCTACCGTTTGTAATACCGGGAAGACCGTTTACCAGCGTAGGTTGCACTGCAAAACCGCGCAGTGAGTAATAACCTGCACCATCACCGCCTCGGCCTGTGGATTCCCATAATTTTACAATTCCGGGAGCGTTTTTCAGCGCATCATCAAAGGTCGTGATGACTTGTTCTTGAAGCAATTGAGCAGTAATTGTATTGTAAACTTGCGGATTTTCAATTTCCTTGAGTGGCATTTTAGCAACATAATCGCTCTTTGCACGTGCAAAATCGTTGATGTTTCCACTGCCCTGTAAGACGACCTCGCCCAACTGTTCTTCGCTACTGGCAAGGATAATATCTTCAATTATAACATTCTGAGTACTATTAATTTCTACAGCAACCTCTTTGGTCTTGTAACCTACATAAGAAATGCGCAATGTGTAATTGCCAAAAGAAATATTTTCAAGGCTGAAATTACCTTCGGCATTAGACTGCGTGCCAAATTGTGTGCCCACCAGCTTCACATTGGCCTCAGAAATTGTTGTTCCGGCATTATTGATTATTTTGCCCTCAATGTTTCCTGTAGATTGGGCAAAGCCAAATTGCACGAAGA
This sequence comes from Flavobacteriales bacterium, assembly GCA_038199845.1. Taxonomy (GTDB): domain Bacteria; phylum Bacteroidota; class Bacteroidia; order Flavobacteriales; family Flavobacteriaceae; genus Leeuwenhoekiella. The sequence continues at coordinate 285 of JBBPYO010000557.1, read as the reverse complement.
TTGAAAACAGAAATAGAAGAACATTATTCTTTATCATTACAGTATATTTATTTAGACCTATTTTAAATAGAGCGGCAAATGTAATATGTCTTAATTAAATTATAAAGCTTATTTAAACCAAATATGAATAATAAATTTACACCGTTGTTATTTGGTTTGTTTGAGCACTAATCTTTGCTTTTGAAAACCAAAATTATTTACATTGATTTTATGAAAAAAATTCACTTTTACAACACCTTTTCGTTAAAAAACAGCATTATTTTAGCCGTTTTGTTCTTATGCTGT
>JBBPYO010000556.1:0-3010 GCA_038199845.1 Flavobacteriales bacterium | reverse complement strand
TGCTTTATCCTGCAAATAAAGTGCATGACTGCCAGAACATGATCCTATGTCGAGTACTTTGCCCCGACTTTCCTGTAGCGCCAATTGATCTAAATGAGGCAAGTCTTCATAGTTTCTAAAAAGATAAGCTACGGGAATGACATCATCTTCTGTAAGCGAAGAATGTACAGTGATTTCCGCGTTATTTTCACCATTATAATAATCGAGTAATGCAGCACCAAAAACGTCATTTTCGGCCTTAATTTCTTCGTTCATGAAGTCTGTGTTAAAAGCTTAATTTTGCGGTATGGAAGAACTGCTGAACAATCTGCCACAACTTGCCAAAGATAAGCATAAGGAGCATAAAGCCTATTTTAAAAAGCTGAAACGTAAACCACCAAAAGATCTGGATTATAAAATGCAGGACCTGCATGATGAAGAGTTTGCCCAGACCGATTGCCTGAAGTGCGCCAACTGTTGCAAAACCACCGGCCCATTATTTACTGCTCGTGATATCACACGGATCTCAAAGCACTTTAAAATGAAGGAAGCGCAATTCATTGATACCTATTTGCGGCTAGATGAAGAAAATGATTACGTTTTACAAGAAGTGCCTTGTTCATTTCTCGGGGCAGATAATTACTGCATGATCTATGAAGTACGACCAAAAGCCTGCGCCGAATTCCCCCACACCGATCGCAAAAAATTTCAGCAAATCTCAAATTTAACGCTAAAAAATGTGGCTATTTGTCCGGCGGCATATAATATTGTCGAAAAAATGAGGGAGAGAATCCCAATGAAATAATTGGTTTTCATCATAGTATTCAAATGAAAAACCTCCTGTTTTAACCGATTATTGGCTTAAAACAGGAGGTTTTCAGTTCGTTACAGTTTCAGTAAGCAGTTTCTGAATCCTGTATGAAGTTGGGGTCGATTAATTAAGTACGTAACTCTGAGCTCTGAACTCTGAGCTCCAAACTCATATCTTATTTCACTCTTTTTCAAAACCTCCACGGCGCTCTGCATCTTTGGCTTCTGGCCATTCCATTTGAGCATTCTCTCTGCGGCTCATAGGCAATGTGCTTTTTACGCGTGACGTTTTTTCAGGATCCTCGCTCGCCAGATAAGCAAGAATCGCAGTGAGCATTACATTGCTGCGTACATCATCAAAAACGATCTTATCGTAGGTATCGCGATTCGTGTGCCACGTGTATGTGCCGTAATCCCAGCTTAACGAGCTCAAACTGAAAGCGGGAGCTCCAGCGGCAACAAAAGATGCGTAATCTGAGCCACCACGCGCCGGTGTTCCAGGGAAATTAGTTTCTATCTCACTGGTAATTTCCTCTGGAACGGCATATAGCCATTTGCTTAGGTAATCATAAGAATCCCGAAAACCACCACCAGAAATATTTACTACACGTCCAGTACCGTTATCTTGATTAAAGAGCGCCTGAACGCCTTCCACGATTTCCGGATGGTCTTTTACAAAAGCACGCGAACCATTTAAACCTTGTTCCTCGCTGCCCCAATGACCTACGAGAATGGTACGTTTTGGATTGGGATATATTTTTTTTAGGATGCGCATGGCTTCCATCATCACAAGTGTTCCTGTCCCATTATCAGTCGCGCCGGTCGCACCGTCCCAACTGTCAAAATGTGCTGAAAGTATCACATATTCGTCGGGTTTTTCTGTTCCTTCCAATCGGGCGATAGTATTAAAAGTTGGTACTTCGCCAAGATCTTTGGATTCCGCAGTGATTTTTAATTCTGGTTTATCACCGTTTTCCGCCATACGGAAGAGCATTCCGTAATCTTCCAGGGAAACATCTACAGCTGGAATTTTTTTAGAATTGGTGCCAAAAACTTTGTTAGCGCCAAAACCACGCGACCAGTACGAGCTGATAATACCCGCAGCGCCAGCTTCTTCAAGTGCCTGTGGAAGTGTTTTTGACGTATAACCGGTTTTTTCAATTCTGGTATCCCAATCATTAGAAATAATCTCACGTTCGGCTTTCATTTTTGCAAAAGAGGAATCGGTCGCGAATTCTTCCCAGTTCTCGTCGGGTCTTCCGGTGGGCTGGTATTGTGAAACCATTACAAATTTCCCTTTTACCGAAGATATCATTTCAGCGAAAGCTAAAGAATCTGCGGCTTCAGGAAGTATAACAACTTCCGCGGTCACTCCTTTTTTAGAAGTCCCGGGACTCCAGGCAAGTTGACGTCCTTCAATAGAAACCACGCGCGGGCTCACCATATCAATATGGGTAATACCGCGTTCCCAACCTTTCCAAGTGCCCCACTGTTGATTTTCGGCAGGAATCTCCCAACTTTTATATTTTGCTACTGCCCAGTCGTGTGCATTTTTCATTTGCGGTGTACCCACAAGCCGCGGTCCAATAACATACAGAAGTTCATGTGCCAGAGGTTCTAGTTGCGAATTTTCTTTGGCCTCAGCCATGATTCCCTTTATTATTTGCTCCTGATCTTGAGCAAAAAGAACGCCTGATGTTAAGAGAAAAAGGGTTAGCAAGTGAAGTTTTTTGATCATTTTTAGTGGTTTTTAGTTGATATAAAAGTTATATTTATTGAAACATAATCCTACTTTGATCCAATAATGTGGCGATTGTCACTTCGAGTAATTGTTTTCGGCAGCGATAGCGAAGTGAAACGATGTATCGAGAAGCCTTGCCTTAGATGTTCAATATGCTTAGAAGTATCTAGACTTCTCGATACATCCCGATGAAAAATCGGGACACTCGAAGTGACAATGTGATTTTAATAAAAAATATTGATTTATAACAAAGTACATTAATATAACCGCTGCAACAATTAAACTTTAAAATATTAGTACTTAGCCCCATTTTCTATACCTTGACTTGCGTTTTCTATAAAATCGCGTAAGTCTTGGTTGGCGGTTTTTAAATCTTCTGCTCTTAAATACATCATGTGGCCACTACGGTAGCCCTTAAAATGCAGGCGGTCGTCCAGTTTTCCGTTTACATTGAGTTGGCCAAGCAGATATTTAGCATTA
>JBBPYO010000555.1:0-21559 GCA_038199845.1 Flavobacteriales bacterium | reverse complement strand
TTTAGCCTCATCCAAATCTTTTAGGATAATGACTCCTTTTCCTGCTGCGAGTCCGTCAGCTTTCAACACATAAGGCGCTTCAAGCGTTTCCAGAAATTGTTTGCCAGCGTCCAGACTTTTTACGGTAAAGCTGTTATAAGCCGCTGTGGGAACGTTGTAAAGTCCCATAAATTCCTTAGCACGTTCCTTGCTGCCTTCTAGCAGTGCGCCACGCTTTGACGGTCCGATCACGTTAACGTGTCGCAGTTCTTTATCGTCCTGAAAAAAGTCGTAAATACCTTTTACCAATGGCGCTTCGGGACCTACGATTAGCATTTCTATCTGCTCGGCGAGCACAAGTTTTTTTACGGCTTCAAAATCAGAGGGATCGAGATCATGGTTAATCGCAACCTCGGCTGTACCGGCGTTTCCGGGAGCGACAAAAAGTTTACTGCAGTTAGTACTTTCTGCTATTTTCTGGGCGAAAGTATGCTCGCGACCGCCGGAACCTAAAATGAGTATATGCATAATATGGAGTTCGTTATTTTTAGATTCATCAAAATTAATTGTTTGTAACTTGCCCTACTAATTTTAAGCCTTTGAATCTCTTTGATCTTAGTTTGCACCTTTCGGGCTATCCCATTACTGCTGCTCGTCAAGAACTGCAAAGACTGCAAAGTCAAGACGCAAAACAACACGAACGCTACGTGGAAGAAAAAAAGCTTGAAATCGCCCATTATCACCTCAAAAACAACCGTTTTTACTCCAATTTTACCGATTTACAACATTTAAAATCCTGGGAAGAATTACCGATTCTTACCAAAAGTGACCTGCAACAACCTCTTAAGCAGACGCTTTCTCAGGATTTTTCAATTAAAAATGTATACTTGGGGAAAACTTCGGGTTCTTCTGGAACGCCTTTTTATTATACCAAAGATAAATGGAGCCACGCACTTTCCTGGGCGTCATTTTATGAGCATTATTCTTTCCGCGGAATTGATCTTTCGGGTGATAAACAAGCGCGCTTTTATGGTATTCCGCTGCGCGGAAAGAATCGATTAAAGGAGCAGTTTAAGGATTTATTGAGCAACCGCTACCGGTTTGCCATTTTTGACTTGGATGCAGCCAATTTTGAAAACTTCCTTAAAACCTTCAAAAACGGCTCTTTTGACTATATAAATGGCTATACGAGCAGTATTTTGCTATTTTCTAAATTTTTGAAAGATAAAAATGTGGTGCTGAAACAAGTGTGCCCCACTTTAAAAAGTTGCATTGTGACCAGTGAAATGCTTTTTGAAACTGACCGTCAATTCATACAGCAGCAGCTCGGCGTGCCAGTAATCAATGAATATGGCGCTTCAGAAACCGGACTTATTGCCTTCGAAAATGACCAAAAACAGCTAATAATTGATGAAAAACTACTATTTATAGAAATTGTGAATGACGCTGGTGAAGTTTTGCCTTACGGCGAAAAAGGGCGGATCATAATTACTTCACTTTATAATAAATCTCAGGCTTTTATACGCTATGCGATAGGCGATCTGGGCATTTTAAGTCGGGATCACGAAACAGGGAAATTATTTTTAAAGGAATTGAGCGGAAGAAGCAACGATAATGTACAATTGCCCAGCGGAAAAACCGTGCCCGGACTCGCTTTTTATTACGTCACCAAAACCGCTATGGAAACCACCGCAAATATGAAAGAACTTGTGGTGACCCAAACCGATTTGACGCATTTTGAAATAACGTATGTAAGCGATCGCCCATTGAACAAAAAAGAGGAAACTGCTGTTCATAAAGCGATGACGGCTTATCTGGAAACCGGTCTTACTATTATCCTGAAGCAAGTGGAAACATTGCAGCGCAGCCCAAGCGGAAAACTTAAACAGTTTAACTCGCTGCTTTGATTTTTCTGGTCTGACGGGGTTTTATAAGCAATTGTTCCCATAAAAATCGGAGCATCAAAAAGGTGCTTTTTAGAAAGGAATACTTCAAATGAGTATGATAAACGGCAAAATTATACCGCAACATCGTCCATTTATTGCTTGAAATAGAATCTTCTCGCACACGATAAAACGCAAGGGATTCCGAAATGCCGTACGCGCTACCCACTTTTTTTACGAGATCGAGCCATAACGCCCAGTCTTGCCGTTTCCGTATTATTGGAGCGTAGGTTTTTCCCAACTTTTCCACATCATAAATCGCAGTGAGATTACCTATATAATTCGCCCGAAGTAATTTTTTGAAATTTATCATTGGCAGTGCTTTTACATCTTTTCCCAGCATTCTCCCGCTTTCATGTATCAGCGTATAACTACTGTAGCAAATGCGTATTTGACTTTTCTCCATAAATTCTAATTGCGTGGAGAGTTTATGCGGTTTCCAGCGGTCATCTGCGTCTAGATAAGCGATTTTGTTTCCCTTTGCCTGTTCAATTCCTATATTTCTGGCAATACCAGTGCCGCTGTTCTTTCCTAATGTGAAAAGTTTGATCCGGGAATCGGCCTTTGTAAATTTTAAAGCAATCGATGCACTTTTATCTGTTGAACAATCGTCTATGAGCAACAATTCCCATTGTGTATAGGTTTGTATCAAGACGCTTTGTATACTTTCGGCCAGATATTTTTCAGCATTGTAAAATGGGGTGATTATCGAAACCATAATGCTATTTTTAATACGCTTTAGCGTCCCCGATTAGTGCCTGGATCATCGTTTTTGTAATAATGCGTACATCCATCAAGACCGACCAGTTTTCAATATAGAAAATATCGAAGCGAACGCGATTCTTAACGTCATTTTCGGTTTCCATTTCTCCGCGGTAACCGCTTATCTGTGCCAGGCCGGTAATACCCGGTTTGACCAAATGCCTTACCATAAATTTATCAACCTTCGCGGCGTATAAATGGGTAATGCTCACCATATGCGGCCGCGGCCCCACTACCGACATTTCGCCCAGCAGCACATTTACAAACTGTGGGAGTTCGTCAATACTGGTTTTGCGTAAAAAACGACCAACATTTGTAATACGCTTGTCGTTTTTACTTACCAATTTAGAATGAGCACGCTCGTTGAGATGCATTGATCTGAATTTAAAGCAGTAAAATTCTTTACCGTCTAGACCGTTGCGTTTTTGTTTAAAGAATACAGGGCCTTTGGATTCAAGTACTATAAATATAGCGATTACGGGGACCAGCCACGACAGCACACAGAAAATCACTACAATCGCCATAACAATATCTAAAAGGCGCTTTAAAAATCGGTTTACGGGCTTATCTATGGGTAGGGATCGCAAAGATATAATTGGCGTTATACCATAATATTGGTACTCAATTTTTTTTGTAAAAATCTCTTTATTATCTGGAAGGAATTTTAAGGTTTTGAGGTTGTTTTCGGCAAAATTGACCATCGTCAATAATTCTTCATTTTTCAGTTCGGCGATTGAGCAGTATATCTCATCAATCTTATATTGCAGTACAAAACCTTTAATGTCGTCAAGAGTTCTATCTTTTTTTTTTAAATCATACATATGCACAAACTCATAGCCATAAGCAGGATTATTCTGGAAAAAATCCATTAAACGCTGTGTTTTCGCGTTTTTACCTAGAATAATTACCCGTCTTTTGTTCTGCCCCATCAGCATTCTGTACTTTTTGAGCAAGTTAAAAACACCTATTTTAACGATAGCAATGCTTATAAAGCAGCTGCTTATATATTCGAAGATTTCTACAAGCTGTAAACTTACATTTTTAACAAAACCAAAAAATGCAAAAATGACCAGCGTGTATAGAATAAGCTGGCGCAATAGAAGGTATATAAGCTTTAATAAAGTTGTAAATCTGTATACTTGATAGAAAGCGTTGCCAACTGTTATTATAAACCAGCTAGCAAGGATATAAATATATAAAACAGGCCGGATTTGCGCCGGAAGTGTTATCATTATTGTTGCCGCCAGCAAAATAATTGCATCTATACACACCAGTAACGGTCTGAGTAAATAAGAATATCTGCCAGCGCCCGATGCCATTTCTAAGGATTGATTAATTTATTACTCTTCAAAGATTATGATGTGAAGCGGATGTTTATACCTATGGAAAATTGAAAAAAAAGAGTTTCAATTTAACAAACCGCATTAAAATCTTTTGAAATATAGGTATTTTTTGAAGTTTTGATAATATGTAGACGATAAAGTTACCCACGCGCTGTTTTATTAACTTTAGTAGGCTTTTTCGTCTCCCTTTATGGCGTTTATTACGGTTTTGATCATGATGCGTATATCCATTAAGATCGACCAGTTTTCGATATAAAAAATATCGAAGCGTACCCTATTTTTAATATCCATGTCATTAGCAACTTCCCCTCGATAACCGCTTACTTGTGCAAGACCGGTAATACCAGGTTTTATGAGATGTCTGATCATAAATCGATCTACGCGTAGATGATAAAAATCGGTTTGATATAGTGGGTGCGGCCTGGGTCCTACGGTAGACATCTCGCCCTTGAGCACATTAATGAACTGTGGAAGTTCGTCGATACTGGTTTTCCGGATAAAACGACCGATTTTTGTTACACGCTGGTCATTTTTCTCGACTTGTTCCGTAGATTTTACCTCAGCCATAGAGCGGTATTTATAGCAGTAAAAAGGTTTATTATCCAACCCGGTGCGTTTCTGCATAAAAAATACACTCAAACCGGACTGCTTATGAATAATAATGGCCAGAATTATCGTTAACCACCATAAAATCCCCACGATGACCAGTAATGAAATGACAATATCCAGGCTGCGTTTTAAAAAAGCATAAAGTGGTGCGTCTAGTGGAATATTGCGCAGCGAAAGTATAGGAGTTATGCCGTAATACTGATAGTTGAGCTTTCGACTTAAAATCTCTTTATTATCTGGCAGGAATTTGATTGTTTTCAAGTTGTTTTCTGCAAAATCAACCATCCTGTTTATTTCGGTATTTTTCAGCTCTGCAATAGAACAGTAAATTTCATCAATGTCTTCGTTGATCACAAATTCTATGATCTCATCGATATTGGTTTGTTTAGTCTTAAAATCGAAAGTTTTTATTATTTGATATCCGTACTCCGGGTTGCCAAAAAAGTCTTTCAACCTTTTGGTCTTTGCATTTTCACCCAAAATTACCACGCGCCGTATATTACGACGGATTAAAATGCGGTATTTTTTGAGCAGCACAAACAAGAGAATCCGAAGCAGACCAATACCACCAAAACAGAGCAAAATATAATTGGCAAGGATGGAAAAAGCGGGATTAAACTCTTTGTAAAAGCCAAAAAAGGCAAAAACGAGCAATGTAAAAATCACAAATTGTTTGAGCAAAAGGTAACCTACTCTAAGTAACGGAGTAAAGCGATATACTTTATAAAAGCCCAGTCCCATTGCGGTAATAAGCCAACTGGCTATCATATAACAGCAAAAAATAAAATAACCTCGTGAAACAGTCATCAACTTTGCTGCCAGGGCCAATATAATAAACAAGTCCAATACATAAAGTAAAGGCCTTATCACAAAAGAATATTTCCCAGAATTGGATTGCATGCTTAATCAGTTATTCTAATACTTATAAAAAAAGAAGTGGGGCGCGAAGATACCGTAAATTTAAAAGATAATAAAGAATACTAAAGCTCCAAAAGCACAGGTTATTACACCAAAATCAATATAACGCATTATGGACTTTTATCTTGTATTGTTCTGCCTAAAATACTTCAAAACTTAATAAGTAATTTATAGTTTGCCTTGTTGAAAAAAGCTCAACCCAGAAGCGATACCGATCTCGTTTTTAAAAAAAAACTATACCTTCGCAGTAATCAATTTACCTATGCGAAAGTTAAAAGTGCTTCACATTGTTGAGGCTTTAACGGGTGGTATTTACTCCTATTTTAGAGATTTATCTGCGGTACTGGACAAAGAAGATTCACTAGAAACTACCATTATCTATAGTGAGAAAAGGCACGGCATAGACCCGGGCAAAATACGCTCTACGATAAGTTCTAAAATTAACCTTATCGTCGTCCCAATGGACCGGGAATTATCACCACGGTCTGATTTTACTGCATACCGTAAACTTAAGGCAATATTAAGAGAAATTGAACCAGATGTACTGCATTTACACTCCTCTAAGGCAGGTATTTTAGGGCGAGCGGCACATTTTTTTTCCCGTTCAAAATCAAAGCTTTTTTACACCCCTCATGGCTATTCCTTTTTAAGAAAAGATGTTTCTAAAACTACCCTTAAAATGTATTACGCCATAGAAAAAACAGCTCAGATTATAGTGGGCGGTACCACAATAGCATGCGGCGATACCGAATATGAATTTGCAAAAAAAATAGGACCGGCAAAACTGGTGCGCAACGGTGTTAACATTGAAAGATTGCGCGTTCTTGAAACTTCTAACCTATCGCATAAAAAACCGGTTGTGGGTGTGCTGGGTCGTATTATGCCACAAAAAAACCCTTCTTTGTTCAATAAAATTGCATTGGCCAATCCCCATATTCAGTTTTTATGGATAGGCGACGGCGAGTTAAAACATGAGCTGAACGCTCCCAATATAGAGATTACCGGTTGGTTTATTTCAAGATCTGCCGGTCTCAAAAAGTTGGCCGGTATAGATATTTATTTGCAAACCTCAGCCTGGGAAGGTTTACCCATCGCACTTCTTGAAGCTATGGTCTTTGAAAAACCTATTATCGCAACGAATATCGTAGGCAATAAAGATGTAGTAGTAAATGGGCAGACGGGTTTTTTATGTGATGATTTGCCAGCTTTCAACAAGGCATTAGACCAACTTCTTGATCGTGATCAGCGCATCGCAATGGGGCAACTTAGTCTTCAGCGCTGTAAAGCCTATTTTGACAGCGAAAAAAACTATAGAACATTGGTTTCCATCTACAGGGAAGCATCCTTAAAATAGCCCGAATACACTGATTTTCGGGCTAAAAGACCCAAAAATAGACCGATTAAATAACAACCCAACTGCCGGTAGAGCAGCGCTTCAAAAATAAAAAATAGAAAAAACATACCCGCCAGCACTTTGAGGTCAAACGGTATTTTTGAGCCAAAGAAAATCCTTCCGAAGCCCAATAAAAAGGGCATTAGTGTAATTATCCCGCCCAGGCACAGGAGATGCAAGTACTGATTGTGTGGGTTAAATTTTTCTTCCAAATAATACGCTTTTTTTGAAACGTTTCCCTTTATATTTTCGGCGTAACAGCTTACTAGACGGTCTTCGAGTTGGTTGTTACCAGCAAGACCAAAAAGTATTTCTACAGGACCGTTCAATATGGTAAGCGCACATGGCCAGATGACGTAACGCGGTTCATAATCAAGTGCGAGCGCAAGACTTTTGTTCATATCACCCTGAACTTTGAAACGTTTTTTAAGATTCTCATTGTTGAACAGTACCATACCACACAAAACAACGGCGCCCAGAAAAATTGGCACCCTCCATCTTGTCACCTTTTTTAAACGTTGAAACAACCATACCAACCATAATAAAACGATAACTCCCAAGCTGAGACGCGCTGCAATAAGGACGCAAAAGATACTTGCAAAAGCTGCAATTATATAATATACCAGTTTTTTATGCCTCAAACATAAAAAAACCACAAGTGCAAGTAAAAAGCCAAAGTATGGGCGTTCTATGCGCAGCAGTTCATTTACCGCCCCAGTATTACCAAATATGGAAAAGGAAAGTTTAAAATGCTCAAAGGCCAATATATTATACGTTGCAATCAAGGTGGCAAGTATTACGCCAGCAATAAAAGCAATTTCTACATATTTAAGACGGTTTACCTGTGGTATGGCAAGTATAAGTAAGAGACTTATTAAAATACGTGAATAGAAGTCAAATTCGGCAAAAAGCTTCCATTTTACAATGGCAAGCACTATAAGTAAAACTAGTGTAATCAAGAAGAATACAACATGTTTAAAAGAAATTGCCTTGCCGTTGTATTTAAAAAACAACAGCACCGCGATAGGAACAAGCAGCAGATTAGGAAGGGCGCTAGATAACGGAAGGCAGAACGCCAGCGATGCCAAAAGGATATCATAAGAAAAATTAAGCCTATCTGTCCTGAATTCCCGGAATATATTCAACTGAGTATTTTTTTTATTTTATGTATCAAGGAATAGGGCAACTTGCTGATAATAAAATTACGCACTAAACCATAACAGGGATAATAACCCCAATAAAATTCTTCTTTTAAGATCTTAAAACGGCTCTTAAGCTGCTCCTCTCTTCGCATTAGCGAAATCCCATCAGCATTAACCTCACAAGACACCAAAAACTCTGGAATGTTGGCCGTTTTAAACTGTTTTATTATCTTAAAGAAAAAAGCAAAATCCTCGGCGGCCTGATACGTTGTAGGATAAAGTCCCACCCTTTTTATCACTTCGGTTTTGAGCATTACAGTGGGATGAACAAACATAGCATTTACATGCATTTTTCGCTTGATTTGCTCATGGGAGGTAGGAAGTTTTAAATCATAAAGTAGGTTACTATCACTATCTATAAAATGAACGTAAGAACCTACCAATCCCATTTCTGGGTGGTTTTCCAGAAACTTTTTCTGTTTGAGAAAACGTCCCGGTGCGCACAGATCCCCACAATCAAGGCGGGCAATATAGGTATGACTTGTCGATAAAATATGCCTTAAACCGGCATTTAGCGCCTCTTCAATCCCTTTGTTCTTTTCTAGATAAATATAATCAAGATGAAGAAAAGTAGGCAGATCATTCTGCAAAATAGACTCATCTATTAGTAATTTTTCACTGCCGTCATCTACAATTAAAATGTTTATGTCACAGTTTTCTTTTATGGTTAGCAACGATTTTTTTAATCCTTCTGGATTATTATAATGCGGTATTAAGACTACGATTTCGGCAATATTGTTCACTAATAAGGGTTTTGACTACTTATTTAAAAGGTCTTTAAAAAACTGAAGGCGTTCCCCTTCTTTGGTTCTAGAATCTATTTTTTTCAGTTCTTCATGGGTGACTTTTCTATGTTTATTTTTTTCTATAAAACCTTTAATCTGTTCGGCGGGCAATAACTCGTGATTTTCATCCGTAATTTTAAAGAGAAAATCCGCTCCGTGAAAATCAGTGTCGCGATGGCCTAAAATGACTGGCAGGCCACTTGCCAAATATTCTAAAACCTTCAGGGTACTGTCTGTTTTTTTTCCCACCAGGTGATTTCCAAAGGAACCAATGCCGAGATTGCTTTTTTGGTAAAGCGTTTGTAACTGTTCACTGTTAACCCAACCGTGATACGTAATATTTGACGGGACATCTTCAGATAAATCCTTCAGCTCATAACCAACAATGTCAAAAGAATAATCAGGGAGCCTCCGTGCCAGTTCAAAAATTGTATCAAGCCCGTGCCATTGCATATTGGCGCTGCCCACAAAAATAAGATTTATTTGCTCCTTTTTCTGCATTGGGATTTTCTGTAATTCAAATTTACTTAGGTCAATACCGTTAGAAACGACTTTTTTCGGAATTTTATATTCCCCATAATGCTCCAGTATATTTGGAGAAACCGCGACCAAACCAGAAATGGCCTTAAGAAGTCGTTTTTTGCCCCATAGATACACTTTTTTCTTAAGGCTGGAATAGAACTCCATTTCCATAAAATCTACCGAATTGAGCTCCATAACAGTCTTCCGCTGCCTTAAAACGTCCGGAAGACCAGGATACCAGATATTTTGACGAATGTAAACCAAATCTGGATTAAAATTATTAAGCGCCTTTTTTACATGTTTTATAGTTGTGATTTTAGTCAAATACGTATTCATAAAACCTTGTGGTAATTGATCCAGCACTTTATTTGAAAAATAGGTTCCTTCAATGTATTTTTTATCTTGGCTGGTGGAAGCCTTTGGCCAAAGAACAAGCGTTTGAACCTCGTTTCCCTGCTCTCGCCAGATAGAAATCTGATTGTTTATTTTTTTTATGATCCCTGAATGCACAAGAGGATCCACTTCAACGATATACGTTAATTTCATAAGTTGTTTTTACTTGATTGTAGGACTGTGCATTCCCTAAACCATTTAAAAGATTTAGTGAAAATAAGGGAAATCTATGATCCCTAAGTCGGAAAGCCTGGTTGAGTAGTATTTCAAATCATCGTTAATGGGCATATTCAAGGTTATAAAGTACCGGGTGCAAATTCGGGTCGCTCTTCAGGATCTTTTTCGCGAAGCGGAATGCAGAGAATGGCAATGCTTAACCAGAATCCAAACATTCTAAATGCGTCGATCTGCATCCAGTTAAAGGCAAAGCCCACAACCGAAACTAAGGTGACAAGTCCCAAAGTTCGCTCTGGTCCTTCTGGTTGTCCAATTAATTTTAAAGCTCTGTAAATTGCAAGTATAAATATAATAAGAAAAGAAATAAGCCCTACCAGTCCAGACTCTGCCATAATCCTTAAGTACAAATTATAACTGGGAGGAAATGAATCCCGCCGTTGGTTCATATAATTTAATCTAAACTCGTAATTATTTGTTATTGCCCACGCGGGGTAGTATTTGTAGCCTTCGTAAGCAAGCTGTCCAAAACCGGCACCAATGACCGGATTGTCTTTAAACACCTGATAAGAGGCGTACTGCATTCCAAAACGACTTCGGTTGGAAATACTGGTTAGTAGGTTTTGCTCAAAATTGAGCGAATCTAACTTGGCCCGTGCTTCTTCTATAAGTTTACCACCACTAAAAACTAACGCCACACCAACGATCATCACAAAACCAGAAAAAAGATAGAGGATGTTTTTTCTGTATTTCCCAAAAAACAATAGTACTCCAAAAAAAACAAGGTACTGCAGGCTGATAACGACCAGTCCGGTACGTGACCCTGCAAAAAAGGTAAGTTCTAATATAAGCAAAGCGGGCAAAAACCGCCAAATACTTGTTGCTGTTATAATATAACTCAGCATCCAGCCACAAATCGTGATAAGGTAAATTGCGAGAAAAGGCGTCTCAAAACTTACTCCAGAGATACGTTCACCAGATAAACGGACTTCAGTAAATGGAAAATAATTAAAATAAAGAAGTAATGGTTTTAACTGACCGATCCCAAAAACCACAATAAGAGTCTCTAATGCACTGTAAAATGCAATAAAAACGAGTGAAAATAAAAATATTTTCCTTATTTTTTTTAAAATATCCGCTGCGCTCAACCTGTCAAGTACATTTATAAAAAAAAGAAAGAAGAAAAAGGCGATGATCAGGAGTGAGACATACTGCCTAAAAAAACGTTCTATTCCAGAAATACCTTTATAATAATTATCACTTACTGTATTGATATTTAGCAAAGTAGTTAAAAAACACCAACCTAAAAACAGGCACACAGCACAAAAAACACCGTTTTTTAAAGGAAAAACAACACGTTTATTAATCAGTAGCTCAACGACCAGAATACCACCTCCGAGGAGAAAAAACAAAGTTGCTGATTCTCTACTATATTCACCTAAAACAGGTATCCCAATGTAGGAGTTAAAAGGTATAAAAAATAGACCCAGAAAGAATAAAACCGTGTATAAAGTACGTAAACTGGGTGGTCTCATAGCAAATCTGATTAGGATTTTTGAACCCAGTGCTTCATTTTTCGATAGAAAGCAATTAGTAAAAGTAAAAGTAAAAATGCACTTATGAGCATTAAAGGAATAAATACAGTTTTATTTCTTACCAGACTATCCTGTTCTATAATAATCGGTTTGTTTGTTAACGTAACGGGTGCTGTAAGTGCCTTAAGTTTTAACCTTAGGGTTGCTATATCTTCAACGAGGTCATTTCTAAACGTGAGTAAGTTAAAAATACTTGTTGCCCGCTGCTCACTTATAAACGCTGTCATCGAACCGTTGATATTTCCGTCCTTAAAATTCCCGTTATAATTTGATATTAAAGTATCTATTTTTCCTATGGAACTCTCACTTTCCTTGATATGTGTTTGCAAGGTTCTTTGCTGTAATTTAAAAAGATCTTGATAATAGTCATTACTATTAAGAAAATTCAGGAAATTTACGATAGAGTTTTTATCAAAAGCGCTGCCAAACTTTACGGCAACCTCATGCTGACTGTACTGTGATCTAAAAAATTCTGAAGTGAGCAGATCCTTTGTGCTGGTATTCAATATTAAGGTCTCCAAGGTTTTTGAATTGTCCGCCTTAAAAGTAGATAATAAATCTTCCATGTTGGCCATTGGAACGATATCCACGCCTCGTAGCTCAAGGTTTTTAAACCCGTTTTCTTTTAAATACGTAGTATCTCCTAGATTTTTATTGAGGTTGTTTACGACATTATAAACATATTCCGTACTGGCCTGAAACGTCCTAATCTGTAAAACAGTTTCGTATCGTGTTACTCTGTTGCGATCCAGAAAAAAACCAATGATCAGCCCAAGCACGATTAGACCAAGGAAAATTAATTTTTTTGACCAAATAAGGCTAAATACCTTAAAAATTAGGCGGAAAATTCGCTTTACAAAGTGTTTTAGTTTATCAAAGACATCATCTATGTAAACGTCGTTATCGTTTCTCATTATGTGTTGAAAATTTGTTCAAGAATTTTTTCGGTGATCAGGTAGGTTGGTTTTACCCCAGAAGTTCCCAGTCCGCCGCTGGCCAGTGTACTCCCCGTTTTTAATGGATTATCTGAAGCATAGTACGCATATCGAACCTTCACGTTATCGCTTATATTCCCCCTTAACTTAGCTGCTGCCTGAATGGCTTTCTGATAATGGGCGCCCTCCATCTCGAGGCCGATAACATTCCACGAACTTTCGTAAAAAAACTTGAGGATTTCGCGGTTTTGCAGTGACGTACCCAGTACAGTGATCATTGCCCCTTCATAAACCGAAATACCGTGTCCCTCCAGATCCTCTTTTTTAAGCTCATTGTTAAACGGATAATTATCTGCCGTCCCTTCAAAAAGATGCGCTTTAGGGATCATAATATCACCTTTACCACCTTCAAGCACTCCGGCTTTTCCCATAATGGAAATGGACGGAACATCAAGATATATGGTTTCCCTTCCTTTTTCATAGGGCTTTAAGAGTTCCTCCATGGTTTCATAAGCCTGCTCGCCAAAGGCATAATCCATCACGATAATGACGGGCTCCTTGCCTTTTTCATACGTTGTCTTATAGCAAAAATTATTCAGCGAAATCTCCAGTTTTGAAGTATCAAAGATCTGTATGTCAATATTGGTCCCGCTTTGATCTGGTAAAAATATCATTCCGTTTGCCAGAGCTATTTTTTCAACCCGTGTTCTCAATTTTCCGCTGGCAGAGTCACTTAAAATCTCGTAAATTTCGAGATTGGTCTTTTTCTTCATTTCCTTTTCCAGCGCCACTGGTGCAAAAAGGGTATTCATGACACTGTGCATATTTGCGCTGATAATATGCAGCGGGCGATTGATAAGTCCGTTTTCCTCCAGTGTTTTTTTTATGGTATCTGCCCAGACCTCACCATGTATATGATGGCCCAGACGCTCGCGTAGCACAGGTGTAAATGTTACGATACGTTTGTCGCTTCCCAGCGTTTCTTCAATTGCGCGTTTACCCAACCAGTAAATAATCTTTAAAAAACGCTTATTATTTTTTGCCGTAGCAAATTTCCCATAAATAGCGCTCACTTCTTGAAAGGTCCTGCCCAGGATGTTTGCGGTATGGGTAAGGGCGATCTCCCGTTCTGCCTGCGTGGGCTCTTCTTCACTGAGCACCATATTTTCCAGTTTTTTCCAATCTCTGGTGGTACTTCCTTCTTCATTGATGATCACACGGCGCATGATTTTATGTGATTCAATAAACAAAAAGGTAAGGTGTGTAAGAATATCGTAGATTTCAGAACGTCCTCGGGTGATCTCAATATTCATTTGCTCCTCGTCGATACGGTAGCAATTTCTACGTCTCTTCGGCGGAATTATGGGTTTAAAATGAGAATCTTTGTAGCCTTCATCGCTGGTAAGGTTAATATATCTACATTCTTCAATTCCGTCAGGAAGGCGATCTATAACATATAAAAGTCCGTCAAGCTCTACCTTTTGTTCGCCCACGGCACCATAAATTTCGGGTCTCAGAATAAGCAGGGATTCACGTAAGGTATCGCCAGAAACCCCCATAGGTTTGTAAAAACCACGGTTAAAAAGATGACGCATGGTGATATACATGCGCTCGATTGCGCTGGAGCTTTCTTGAGCCCTTGTTCTATCTTCAGTATCTGTTATGCTCATAGGGGTCAAATATACCGATTTTAAAAATCGGTTATTGGTAAAGCATCGGCAATTTTTCGGTCATTAGCTAGACGCGGTAATTTGTTCTGCCCGCCCAGCTTGCCCTGAGAGCGCATATAATCGTTAAAACCGCCCCGCTTTACAGAACGTATCTTTAAGGTTTGCAACACTTTGCCCGTGATTAAATCTTTATAATAAGAGTTCTGCTCTTGCAGCACTTTATCTATCGCTTCCGCGAAAGCGTGCATGTCAAAAGGCAGTTTCTCAAACTCGATGAACCATTCGTGATAAGGAAGTCCTTGGGAAGGATTTATCTGCGGCGCTACTGAAAATTCGGTCACTTCCGCATCAAAATCCTTACTTGCGAGCGTAATGGCGCGCTCCACTTCATTCCCGATCACATGTTCTCCAAAGGCCGAAATAAAATGTTTGATCCGCCCTGTAACGATAATCCTATAGGGAGAAGAACTGGTAAACTGCACCGTATCACCCACATTATAGGCCCAAAGTCCCGCGGTTGTAGAAATGATCATCACATAATTAACGCCCAGCACCACTTCCCCAATCGTCAATCGTTTTGCATTGATATCAAAAAATTGATCTACTTCTATAAATTCGTAGAAAATACCTGAATCCAGCAGCAAGAGCATCCCGGTTTCTTTTTGCGAATCCTGATAAGCGAAAAAACCTTCGCTCGCCGGAAAAAGTTCAATGCTGTCAACTGCTCTACCAATTAAACTTTCAAACTTTTTGCGATACGGTTCATAATTGACTCCACCATATATAAAAAGCCGAAAATTAGGGAAGATTTCACCTATTTTTCGACCGTTTTTTGCCATTAACTGCTCAAAATACATCTGCACCCAAGATGGGATCCCACTTATAACCCGAAGATCTTCTTTTATGGTTTCTGCAACAATGGCATCAACCTTATTTTCCCAATTCTCAATACAATTGGTTTCCCAGCTGGGCAAACGGTTTTTCTGAAGATAACCTGGCACATAATGCGCAACAATACCAGAAAGCCGACCCAGTTTAATCCCATTTTTTTCCTCAAGAATTGGACTTCCCTGTAAAAAGATCATTTTTCCATCTACGAAATCAGAATGTCCCGTCTCTGCGATATAGCTTAAAATCGCATTTCTGGCGGCTTTTATGTGGGTTGGCATCGATTTTTCGGTAATGGGAATATATTTTGCACCAGAGGTTGTTCCCGATGTTTTAGCAAAATAAACGGGTTTTCCTGGCCATAAAATATCTTTTTCGCCTTGCCGTACCAGTTCTATATAATCCTTAAGCTCTTCATAATCGCGTACGGGAACGCGCTCCGCAAATTGCCTCGCTGTTTGAATCTGATTAAAATGATGGTCGCGGCCAAATTTTGTGGACTTCGCTATTTCTATAAGTTCCTGAAATACCTTTTCTTGTGTTTCAACGGGAAGAGCGACCCATTTTTTAGTCTTTGAAACGGTGTAGCGAGCAAAAAGTCGGGCTGCAAATGATTTTAGAGACATGCGCTATTCAAAGTTTATATAATTCGTAGGATTCACGGAATAACCACCGCTCCACAATTCAAAATGTAGGTGTGGTCCCGTACTAAGCGTACCGGTAGATCCTACCGTAGCAATAACTTCGCCCGCTTTTACAAGATCACCCTGCTCTTTATTAAGGGACGCATTGTGTTTATATACAGAAATTAAATTACCAGCGTGCTCCAGAATAATGACGTAACCGGTATCTGCTGTCCATTCAGAAAAAATAACCGTCCCATCTGCCGCCGCTTTTACCGGTTCATCCCGTACTACTGCAACATCAACGGCATAATGTTTAGTATCGGCATTATATGATTCTGTAATTGTACCCTTTACCGGAGGAAAAAGTGTATTTGTTACCGCCGCGGTAGCTGGATTAAAAAGATTATAGCGATCTTCCTGCGCTACCTTTTCGCGCAGCAGAGAATCTGCACGTGAAGGTTGTATGTCCATATTTAACGTCTGATTTTGAGATTCAGCAATAACCGAATCCTTATTAAAATCTACCGTAAGACTATCGCCGGTCAAAACTTTTCTTATACTGGCATAATACTGTTTGTTGATCTCAAAACTGCGCTTAAGTGAATCTGTCCTAAACATGAGCTGGGTTGCTTGTTTTCTGAGCTGAGTAGAAGGATAACCAGGTATATATTCCTTTAAAGGAGTATAGGCTATCAAAAAGGTAGTCAAGGCAATGATCATAATGGTAGAAAAACCAAAAAGTATGAAAATATTAAGCCTGGTCAACTTAAAGGATATGCGCTCCTCAAAGGTATCTTCATTGAGAATGACCAACCGAAACTTATGCAGCAGTTTCCTTTTAAACTTTTTTTCTTCTTTCTTTTTTGCCATCACGATTTGTAAGCTGACACAAATATAAAATTAAAAGATAGGACGGCACATGCTAATTTTTCATAAGAAAGTGTTGCATTTGTACTTTTCTTGTTATATTTACTTTCTAAATCAAAAGTTATGAGTGCATTGACAATATTTTTAGGAATGGTAGGCCCATGGCAAATAGGAATTATCGTATTGGTTATACTCCTTCTTTTTGGAGGTAAAAAAATTCCAGAGATGATGAGAGGTCTTGGAAGCGGAATAAAAGAATTTAAAGATGCTTCTAAAGAGGATGATAAACCATTGGGTGAAGAGAAAATCGAGGAAAAGAAAATGTAACTAATTTCTTAGCCTTTTAAATAAATTAAAAGCCCGATCCAAAATTTTGGATCGGGCTTTTAGAGTTAATTCTATTTTATTTTTAAAAATTTGTCAAGGTGAGCATTTTTATGCCCCTAAATAATAATTTTATAGAGGTCAGTAGGTAGTTACATACTTTAATATCTACAAGAATCATTCTGTTTGGATTCTCACCTTATTTTCAAGGAGAGGTGCCGATAGGCGGAGGGGTCTTCCTCCCTGTAAATAAAAGATAACATCTTCAAAAATGCTGATTTAAAGAATTTTATCTCTAATGTATCTGTAAGTTTATTAGAATAAATTCCTTATTTGTATTTGCCAACAGTAAAAATAAATTCAACTTCTGATTATATCTCACTCAAAGCTAGAAATCCTATTAACTATTTTTAGCTTCTTATTATAACCAATTGGTTGTCTATTAGACTCTATAATTCTATTTATAAGATGAACTAATTGTTTGAAAAACATAAGGCTTAGCCGTTATTTGGCCATGCCTTTATTAACTAATTTGGAGTAAGCCCTACTGTTGATAGTAGTTTAGTAAAACCATCAATGGGTGGAGCCTATTCTTTTTTATTTATGAAATGCACTGATCTCAATATAGATTCCAGTTCAAACATATTGTCTCTTTTACTTGAAGAAGGTTTAAAAACAAAACCTTCTAGTACCAGATAACGGCTGTTTTTCTCATCCCTAATTGCATAATTCACAAAGGGACCAGCCATAAACCTTCCTTTTACGTCCCAGGTTCCTTTCGTTTCCCAAGCAGTTTTTCCGTCAATAGTCGCTTTTTTAAGGTAAGGAGCGTAAGCCGGCTCTGTTCTAAAGCGAGTATTCTCGTCAGTAAGAATATTCTCTCCACTTATACTGTCTCTCATCTTGATGATCGCAGCAATAGTATTAGTGTCTTTATCTATGGTAGCAAACGGCACCTCGTAAACGGTAATATTCATATCCCCATTAGGAACATCTTTACGAATCCAAAAGAAATCATCCTTTGTTTCCGCATAGCGATAAGCATCTGGGAACTTCATCGAAATACCAAAATTCTTACGGAGCATATCATCTTCCTGAGGAGAGAGATTTACACGGCGCAACTTTTCTTGGCGCTCTGTATTTTTAAAGGTATCTACGATTGTCGCACTGTCTTTTTGGATCAGATTTATAATCGCATTTACGTTTGGACCTTTGACAATTATTCCAGTTTGTGGTTTTGCGTAAGGATTATTTACAATTTCAAGATCTGTTGAGTCACTTTTTTGAATACTTAGAAAAGTACGTTGTTTGCGCATAAAACCGGTAAATGCCTCTGCAGGCATCTGGCTAATATCAAATAAAGGTTCCACTTGTGGTAAACCCTCAACAGCACCGGCAAATTTAGCCCTAACCGTTTCTCCCAGACTCCCCTGCCAGAGTTCGTTTGGCATAACTACTGTTAGATTATTGAGACCCCCCGAAGAGCTACTTAGAACGCGCCGGTTTGGTTTGTCATCACAGGATATAAGAGCCACACATAGAATGAGCGCCAGAAGTAGTTTTTGCATAATAGAGTGTTGTTTAGTTAGTTGTAGCCAATGAATTTCTTTCAGTCCACCACTACTAAAATCGTTCCAAAACGGCAGAAATTGACCTCTAAGGCCAAAAAATTGGTCTAAACAATTTTTATGTCCGAAGTAAATATTAAAATTAAAATAGTAATCGTGAGATTAATTACTGTCCGCCTGTGCACGTGCAGAAGTTTTAGTGGGATAAATAAGCAGACGCTGCCCTATTCGTAATTTATTGGATCGCATATTATTCCATTGCCTTATTTGAGAAATACCCACTCCATACCTTTCGGCAATTTTTCCTAGAAAATCGCCACTTTTCACTCTATAATTGACTCCAGCAGCCTCTTCAAGCAGTTCTGGCAGCGTTTTTTCACGTTTATCGTCTTCTGCTTTTACCGTCGCATAAATAGCATCTTCATTGTAAACAAACTTGCCAACGTCTTCCCGTGGAAGGCGTAGCGCGTATTGATTATCATCTGTTTTAGGAATGATATTGAGCTTGTAAACGGGATTTAAATATTCCAGTTCAGACAGCGACACACCCGTAAATTCTGATATTGCCCCGAGACTGATCGTCTGTTTGATATGAACCGTATCCGTTAGGAAATAATTAAACTGCGGCGGTTCTGGATGGTATCCATGCTCCTCTGCATATTCAAAAATATAAATAAAAGCAAAAAAAGCGGGAACGTAACCAGCGGTTTCTCGAGGAAGATATGGTCTTAAGTTCCAATAATTTTTATGACCACCACTGCGACGTATCGCTTTTGAAACATTGCCTGGTCCTGAATTATAGGATGCAAGCGCAAGATCCCAATCGCCGAACATCTCATACAGCCTGGCCAGATATTCGCTGGCAGCTTCGGTAGAACGCACAGGATCCATACGTTCATCTACATAAGAATTTATTTTAAGGTCATGGATTTTTGCCGTCGCATACATAAATTGCCACATACCTGTCGCTCCCGCATGTGATTGGGCTCGTGGCCGCAATGCAGATTCTACTACAGCCAGATACTTAAGCTCAAGCGGAAGGTTGTGCTTGTCCAATGTTTCCTCAAAACCTGGAAAATAAAAGTGACTCAATCCCATAAGCCGCTCCATTGTAGGTCGATGACGCTTTAGATACGTCTTAATGACTCGTTCTAGATAAGGATTGTATTCTATATTAAAAGGTGTAGTAGCACTTAATCGCTCGAGTCTTTTTTTCAAAGTATCTGTTGGTAATTCGGCATATTCCACCTCACCAAAATCCTGCTCCTGGACCATTTCAGTGATCGAATCATACAAAGTTTCAGTGGTAAGCTCTTCTATCCACTTAGAATCAAGAGCTGCGGCGTAGGAATCGTCGTCCAATTGATAGACCATAGAATCCCCTTCCTTGATTTTTTCAAGAATAAGATTCACTTTCTCGTCCCTGTGTAGATCTTTGAAATCTCTATACTGAACCGTAGAATCGCCATAGCGCACCACCTCATCTCGGGGAGATTTAAAGATATTATTGCCCTTTTCTTGGGCAATAATACCCGTAAATGACAGGAAACTGCAAAGGCAACCAAGGCCTATTTTATAAATCGTTTTATATGTGGCCAAAACCGGGTGTATTCGTTTGTGGTATATTTAATCTTCTATGGCAGCTATTCCTGGCAATGTTTTACCCTCAAGCATTTCTAACATTGCTCCACCACCGGTGGAAACATAGCTTACTTTATCCTCAAAACCGAATTCTTTTACGGCCGCAACACTGTCACCACCACCTACCAGAGAATAAGCTCCGTTAGCAGTAGCCTCCGCAATCGCTTCACCAAGTTTTATGGTGCCTTTAGAAAAAGGTTCTATTTCAAAAACACCTAACGGACCGTTCCATAGTATGGTTTTGCATTTTTTTACGACTTCGGCAAAATTCTCCAGGCTTTTTGGTCCAGCATCCAGACCTTGCCATCCGTCCGCTATTTTATAAATATCTTCTACTTGCGTATTTGCGAATTCTGAAAAGGCATCAGCAGCGATCACATCTACGGGTAAATGAACATTTACATTCTTCTCTTTTGCTTGTTTTAAAATATCTAAGGCAAGATCCTGAAGATCATCCTCACAAATAGAACTTCCTATTTTGCCGCCCTGCGCCTTTATAAACGTATAGGCCATTCCGCCGCCCAGTATAAGTTCATCTACTTTATCTAATATATTTTCGATAACCGTGATCTTTGAAGAGACTTTTGCCCCGCCCAGAATGGCAAGAACAGGTTTTTCACTGTGGTGCAATACTTTATCAAGGCTTTCAATTTCCTGTGCGATCAAATAACCAAAACATTTTTTTTCTGGAAAAAATTGAGCTACAACGGTAGTTGAAGCATGCGCACGATGGGCAGTCCCAAAGGCATCATTTACATAAATATCGCCTAATTTTGAAAGCTTTTTGGCAAAATCCTTATCTCCTTTTTCTTCCTCCTTGTGATATCGCAGGTTTTCAAGTAGTAAAACTTCTCCAGGTTTAAGATTTTCTGCAGCAGTCTCGGCTTCTTCACCTACACAATCATTCACAAATTTCACTTTCACATCCAGAACCTCTGAAACTTTATCCACAATATTTTTCAGTGAGAACTCTGATTCATTTGCTTTAGGCCTGCCCAAATGTGACATAAGTACAACAGAACCGCCATCCTTTAGAATTTTAGTTATCGTAGGCTTTGCAGCTTCTATGCGAGTAGCATCTGTCACCTCGTGGTCATCATTAAGGGGCACATTAAAATCTACGCGAATAAGTGCTTTTTTATCTTCAAAGTTAAAATCGTCAATCGTTTTCATCTAAAATCTTGTTTTTTATTATCCTTGATAAGGTTGGTTTTTGGCTATACAATAATCTTAACATACTTTCAGTCTTACCATTGACTTTTAAAATATATTATGGTAAACGCTGCGAGCAATAAAGCTCTTTTCAGCAAAACAAATATAACAGATGCCTTTAAACAATCCGTTACAATTCTGTTATATTTGACCCATGCAATTCAGTGATATTTTAGGTCAGCAATTTATTAAGAAACATCTTACCGCTAG
>JBBPYO010000554.1:0-6704 GCA_038199845.1 Flavobacteriales bacterium | reverse complement strand
CCAACTCAAAGCCGAACTCGCCAAGGTTATCGTAGGTCAGCAGGAATTTATAGAGTTGCTTATCGTAGCGCTGCTAGCAGACGGACACGTACTTATAGAAGGCGTTCCAGGAATTGCCAAAACCATTACCGCAAAACTTTTTGCTCGGACGCTGAATACAGATTTCAGCCGGATTCAATTTACGCCAGATCTTATGCCCAGCGATGTTTTGGGAACATCGGTGCTCAATATGAAAAACAGCAGCTTTGAGTTTAAAAAAGGGCCCATTTTCTCGAATATTGTGCTCATTGATGAGATTAATCGTGCCCCGGCCAAGACGCAAGCAGCACTTTTTGAAGTTATGGAAGAGCGCCAGATTACCATTGACGGAAACGAATATCCCATGCAACCGCCTTTTATGGTTCTGGCCACGCAAAATCCCATTGATCAAGAAGGAACCTATGCCCTGCCCGAAGCGCAGCTAGACCGTTTTCTATTTAAGATCAAGGTAGATTATCCAAATATGGAAGACGAAGTGGCGATTTTAAAAACGCACCACGAGCGCAAAATACAGCCGCTGCAACTTATTAACGCAGTACTGAATTCAAATCAGTTGGCTACCTTTCGGGAACAGACCAAAGCCGTGCTCATTGAAGAAAAAATACTCAATTACATTGCGGAAATCGTCGTAAAATCCAGAACGCATTTACATTTATACCTGGGAGGATCTCCGCGCGCATCGCTCGCAATCATGAACGCTTCAAAAGCATTTGCCGCCATAAATGGAAGGGATTTTGTCACGCCTGAAGATGTGAAAAAAGTCGTGAAACCAGTAATGGGTCACCGTATTATTCTGTCACCGGAGCGTGAAATGGAAGGTATGACCCCAGAAACCGTGATCGATATGCTGGTACAGGCCGTAGAAATTCCCCGTTAAGTGAAAATTATTAGATTCATACAATTCCTTTATTTAAGTAAACGTGTTTTTTACGCACTGGCGGTTATTGCCGTACTTTTCCTGTTTTCTTACTGGTTTCACCTGTTTTATCCGATAGCTTGGCTGTGTATTTTAGGGCTTTCAACAGCTGTTTTAGTGGATATTATTGCTCTTTTTCGGCCTAAAAATGCTTTAAAAGCAGACCGTTTATTACCCGAAAAATTTTCCAACAGTGATTTAAATACTGTTCCCATAAAAATAAGCAGCAGCTATGCTTTTAAAATTTGGATCAACGCTATTGATGAAATCCCGGTGCAGTTTCAAAAGCGGGATTTTAGCAAGCAAGTGGAGGTTGAAAGTAATTCGGTAACGCAATTTGAATACGAACTGCGACCTGTGGAGCGCGGTAATTATGTTTTCGGCAACCTGAATCTTTACGTAAATTCCCGATGGAATCTAGCAATTAGGCGCTATACTTTTAAAAAAGACCAACAGGTAAAAGTGTATCCATCGTTTATTCAGATGAAAAAATACGCTTTTCTGGCCATTGATAACAAATTGTCACAATATGGTCTTAAGAAAATCCGTCGCATCGGCCACACGATGGAATTTGAGCAGATCAAGGAATATGTGACCGGCGATGACGTGCGCACCATCAACTGGAAAGCCACCGCAAAGTCGGCAAATCTCATGGTCAACCAATATCAGGATGAAAAATCGCAGCCCATTTATAGTATTATTGATGCCAGCCGAGTGATGAAAATGCCCTTCAACGGACTTACATTATTAGATTATGCCATAAATAGCACGCTGGCGTTTAGCAATGTAGCGCTTAAAAAAGGCGATAAAACCGGTTTGCTCACGTTCTCAAATTCAATACAAAATCATCTTGCCGCAAGTAGTAAAAAAACACATATAAATACCATTATTGAAGTACTTTACAACATAAATACCCGCTTTCTGGACAGTGATTATGGTCGTTTATATGCTGAAATAAAACGAAAGATCAATCACAGAAGTCTGCTTTTGCTTTACACTAACTTTGAGCACATCAGTGCACTGCAGCGCCAACTTCCCTATCTCAAAGCGCTTTCAAAAAAACATGTGCTTGTAGTAATTTTCTTTGAGAATACAGAACTTAAAGAGCTTATTCAAAAATCCGCGGAAAACACTCCGGAAATCTACCATAAAACCATTGCTCAAAAAATGGATTATGAAAAAAAACTAATGGTTAAGGAACTCGAAAAACATGGTATCCAGACCGTTTTGACTCCGCCGGAAGATCTTACTGTAAACACGATTAATAAGTATTTGGAGATTAAGGCGCGCGGGATTTTGTGAACTGGATGTGAAGATTTGGGATGTGCGGATGTATGCTGTTAGTAGTTCTGCCTTTATTATTTTAAAGAAAGTTCCGCAGATGGATTGGTTTTGGGATGCTTTGGTTTAAGTTTTCTATTGACTGTTGATTTGAAAATCCCTGATAAGCGTTAACCGCTTTTTGATTGATTTTTCAATATTTTTCTAAACATTCCGGCGCTTCGATACAAATTTCTTTCCGCTTGAGCTCCAAGAAATTCACTCAGCCACCTACCATCAGACTTAATTAACCCGTATCGTACAAGTACATTTTCCTTAATTTTTTTACTTTTTAGAAAAATTAAACTATAAAGAAACCTTCGGAAATATTTTGCAGGTTCATCATAATTCAAGCTAAATTTCACAGTCTTACATTATAGCATACATTTTACGATTTTCAATTTTTCGAGGACATTAAACTTACTAGAAGGCCCTTAGCAACACACTTCGACAACCTCAGTTCACCGCCTTGCAGGCTCTATAATTCCAGCTACGTTTATAGTTTTACATTATACTACATACATTTTACAGTTTTCATTCAAAATTGTTTACTGTTACTTTCTAATTGTTTATTGATCATTGTTCATTGCAACTACAAAACTTCTTATCTTTGCATCCCTAAAGAAAACAGGTATGATTGAAGTTACCTTGCCAGATGGCAGTGTGAAAGAGGTGGAAAAAGGAACAACTCCTATAGATGTTGCAAATAGCATTAGCGCGGGTCTTGCCCGTAATGTTATTTCCGCAAAATACAACGATACGGTCGTAGAAACCATAACACCGCTTACCGAAAGTGGCAAATTGGTGCTTTATACCTGGAATGATGACGAAGGCAAAAAAGCATTCTGGCATTCCAGTGCGCACATTTTGGCGCAAGCCTTGCAAGAATTATATCCCGGTGTAAAACTTACAATTGGTCCCGCCATAGAAAAGGGTTTTTATTACGACGTTGATATGGGTGAAAACACCCTTAGCGAGCACGATTTTAAGGCCATTGAAGATAAAATGCTTGAGATTGCCCGTGGAAAACATAACTTTAGCCTGCACACTGTTTCTAAAGAGGACGCGCTGAACATGTACAAAAATCAGGGCAATGAGTACAAAGTGGAACTTATTGAAAATCTTGAAGATGGTACGATCACTTTTTGTGATCATGACACCTTTACAGACCTCTGCCGCGGCGGGCATATTCCCAACACAGGCATCGTTAAAGCGATAAAACTGATGAAAGTTGCCGGTGCGTATTGGCGCGGTGATGAAAACAACACTCAACTTACCCGTATTTATGGAATTTCTTTTCCTAAGCAAAAAGAACTCACAGAATACCTCGAACTTCTTGAAGAGGCCAAAAAAAGAGATCACCGCAAACTGGGTAAAGAATTAGAACTGTTCACTTTCTCTCAGAAAGTAGGTCAAGGTCTGCCATTATGGCTACCCAAAGGTGCCGCTTTGCGCGAAAGACTTGAAAATTTCTTGAAGGCAGCGCAAAAGAAAGCGGGTTATGAGATGGTGATTACACCGCACATTGGCCAGAAGGAACTGTATGTCACTTCTGGACATTATGAAAAATATGGTGCCGATAGTTTTGGCCCCATCACCACACCAAATGAAGGAGAGGAATTCCTGCTTAAACCCATGAACTGTCCACATCACTGCGAAATTTACAATGCCACTTCCTGGAGTTACCGCGATCTGCCCAAGCGTTTTGCAGAATTTGGAACCGTTTACCGTTATGAGCAGAGCGGCGAATTGCATGGTCTTACTCGCGTACGCGGATTTACTCAAGATGATGCACATATTTTTTGTACTCCAGATCAGCTGGATGAAGAGTTTAAAAAAGTGATCGATCTTGTACTTTATGTATTTGGATCGCTTGGTTTTGAAAACTTTACTGCCCAAGTTTCACTTCGTGATCCAGAAGACAAGAAAAAATATATAGGAAGCGATGAAAACTGGGAAAAGGCTGAAAATGCAATTATCAATGCTGCAATAGATAAGGAGTTAAATTACGTCGTGGAAACCGGTGAAGCTGCATTTTACGGGCCAAAACTTGACTTTATGGTGAAAGACGCTTTAGGTCGTAATTGGCAGTTGGGCACTATTCAAGTAGATTACAACCTGCCAGAACGCTTTGAACTCACCTATAAAGGCAGTGACAATGAATTGCACCGTCCGGTGATGATTCACCGTGCGCCTTTTGGCAGTATGGAGCGCTTTGTAGCTATCCTTTTAGAACATACTGGCGGTAATTTCCCCTTGTGGTTAGTTCCCGTTCAGGCTATGGTATTAACGCTCAGTGAGAAGTATGAAAAATATGCCAAAAATGTTTTGGATTCGCTTGAAAATAACGAAATTCGTGCCCTTATTGATGATCGTGGAGAAACCATGGGCAAAAAAATCAGGGAGGCCGAATTAAAGAAAACGCCCTACATGCTCATAATTGGTGAAACGGAAGCCAATAATGGTACAGTTTCTGTACGTAAACATGGCGGGGAAGATCTCGGGACAATGACGGTTGCAGAATTTGCCGGCATTATCAACCAGAATATTGATAAGACCCTCAAAAAATTTGAAGTTTAATTAAAAAATTACAGTCATAGCAATACGTAGAAAAAGATCAAGAGGTCCGGCAAGGATAGAAAAGAAAGATCAGCACAACATCAACCGCAAAATACGCGCCCGTGAGGTTCGTCTTGTAGGTGATAATGTACAAATGGATATCTATACCACTACAAAAGCGTTGGAAATGGCCGACGAAATGGGTCTAGACCTCGTGGAAATTTCGCCAGACGCCGAGCCGCCCGTGTGTAAGATCATGGATTACAAGAAATTTGTTTACGAACAGAAGAAGCGCGAAAAAGTCATTAAAGCGAAAGCTTCTAAAGTAACCGTAAAAGAAATCCGTTTTGGTCCTAACACAGACGACCACGATTACGATTTTAAAAAGAAACACGCTATTAAGTTTCTAGAAGAAGGCTCTAAGCTGAAAGCATATGTTTTCTTTAAAGGCCGTTCAATTATCTATAAAGATCAAGGTCAAATCTTACTTTTAAGACTTGCCACAGATCTAGAGGAATATGGTAAAGTGGAACAAATGCCAAAACTTGAAGGGAAACGCATGATCATGTTCATGGCTCCCAAAAAGTCAAAATAAAATAAACGAGATTGCTAAAGCCTTCTATCGTCTATCTTTTCCGAAATTTTACGGGATAATTTCAGATTATCATTTTAAATGGTGATCAATGAGTTTTATTTTTGTGATGAATATCGGAATACATTCAGAATGACGATGGGAATTGTTTGCATCAACTCGAATACAATAAAAAGCGGAATAAATAAATAAATTAAGGAACATGCCAAAATTAAAAACCAAATCCAGTGCCAAAAAGCGTTTTAAGCTTACAGGAACTGGTAAAATCAAAAGAAAGCATGCGTTTAAGAGTCACATCTTAACTAAAAAGTCTAAAAAACGTAAGCGTAACCTTACTCAAGACACTTTAGTACACAAGGCTGACGAAAACAACGTAAAAATCATGTTGCGTCTTAAATAATCGCGCAACCGGTTAAAATTATTCACAAACCCTGGAGTTGGGCAAAAAAAGAGTTCAAAGTTCAAAGTTTTAGATTTAGGGTTATAACTACTCTTCTTTTAACTTATAACTAATAGACCGCCCACTACAAAAAAATTAAAATTATGCCAAGATCAGTAAACGCGGTTGCTTCTAGAGCACGCAGAAAAAAAATCATCAAACAAGCCAAAGGTTATTTTGGACGTCGTAAAAACGTTTATACCGTGGCTAAAAATGCAGTGGAAAAGGCTATGCTTTATGCATATCGTGACCGCCGCCAGAAAAAGAGAAACTTTAGATCACTTTGGATCACTCGTATCAATGCGGGTGCTCGTTTACATGGGATGTCATATTCTCAGTTTATGGGCAGCGTGAAGAAAGCGGACATTACCTTAAACCGTAAAGTGCTAGCCGACCTCGCAATGAACCATCCAGAGGCTTTTGAAGCTATCGTAAACAAAGTAAAATAAGGGCTGACGCCTGATTAAATAATCATTCCGCTAATGAAAAAACCCGACTTTTAGTCGGGTTTTTTGTGTTTTATAATAAGATATTAAATATCCGCAAAGTGTCACAAACAAAAATATACTAATGAATTTCCGTTTTCCCCAACCCTAAAGGGAGCGAGATTTGTGTCTTATTTACAATTTTTTTTAAGAATAAATCTACTACTTAGCATCACAGAAAAGGCTAATTCTGGAAAATAATAGTACTTAAGTATTCAAAAAAATCTTTCGAAATGTTAGATGATAGTGTGCGCAATTATAAAGAGCAAATAAAGTGATTTATAGATCTTGCGTGTTTCTATTTTAGGATTTTAAGTACGCGCAGACTTTTGCGATAGGGATAGAAGTGAATCT
>JBBPYO010000553.1:0-3634 GCA_038199845.1 Flavobacteriales bacterium | reverse complement strand
CACGCTCGCTTGCAGGGAACTATGCTGGATTTTGGCAATAAAGTTCATCCCCTTTTCAGTATCCTTTTTTGTATTACCATTTACGCCGTGGCAGTTGCCCTCCCAGCGCCTCGTACCGCAGCGGTTACATATGAAATGAGCATAGTGCCGTATTTCAATTTAAATCCACTGGTTTTTAGTTCTATTTATTTTGGGCTTGTGTTTTTATTTGCGCTCAATCGTGCAAGGTTGCTCCATTTAATAGGAAAATACCTTACTCCGTTTCTAATAATGATTCTATTTATGATCATAGGCATTGGTATTTTTGGCGGCGAAGAACCCAATGTTACACACAGTCTAAATAAACCGATCTCAAAAGGTTTTCTGGAAGGTTACCAGACTTTTGATGCCATTGCAGCCATGGTTGTGGGCGCGGTGGTGGTGATCTCGCTAAATCTTAATCAAAAAGGCGATTATAATCATAAAAGGAAAATCATCATACGCGGCGGACTGCTTGCTGGTCTGGGACTAATTCTAATCTATGCCGGCCTTATTTATGTGGGCGCGCTCTACACTTCTGCCCAGCCCACAGATTCCCGCACAGAATTACTTTCTTTTATAAGCTACGATACATTGGGTTCTGGCGGTCGCATTTTACTGGGCACAGCGGTAGGTGTGGCCTGTTTTACCACGGCAGTGGGAATAGTCACTGGCACGGCAGATTTTATGCAGGGACTTTTCAAAGGTTCTAAAGCGGCCTATTATCTCACCCTATTTTCAGGATGCTTGCTAGGAGTTCTCATAGGTCAGTTTAATACTGATTTTATCATCGCCATTGCGGTACCGGCACTGTTTTTTGTATATCCACTTACCATAATACTTATAGTGCTCAACGTGATGCCACGGCATTTACTCTCGCACTGGGTTTTTAAGGCGGTGGTTTTTATTACTTTACTTTTTAGCCTGCCAGATTTTATGCACAGTCTCAACAGAGAAACCTTTGAAGTATTGCGAAACCAGATTCCGATGGGCAAATGGGGATTGGGTTGGGCGATTCCGGCGGCAGCAACGTTTATACTGGTGAATATAATTATCTATTTCATCGGAAAAAATACTGCTGAAAAAATGCTCGTTTCCATCGAAAAAACGCCTAAAAATCCCGAAAATCAGGATTAAACAAAACCCCTTTTCATTAAAAATAACAACAATAATCCCCATGAAAACATCTCCCACTTTATTGTGCATCCCAGACATAAGCGGCTTTACCCAATTTATGCGCGAGGCCAACTTTAAACTTACCTCACAGGTAATACCGGCATTGCTCAATGAGATCATCTACGCTAATGAGTTGGATTTAAAAGTCTCTGAAATAGAAGGTGATGCGGTTCTTTTCTATAAAAGTGGCGAATTACCCCATTTTAAAGCGCTCATTGATCAATGCCGCAACTTTTACACGGAATTTTATGAGCGTATGGAAGAACTTAGAAAAAAATATGCCACAAATGAAGATGCGCACAGTATCCCGGAAATACTTGGACTCAAGATCATATTGCATTATGGCGAAGAAATAGGAATGGTGCCCATAGGCACGCATATCAAACTTATGGGTGAAGATGTAATCACTGCCCACCGCTTACTTAAAAATAACCTTGACATCAGCGAATATATCCTTATCACAGATGATTTACTAAGTCAATATAGCGAAGAAGAAATCAAATTAAACTGCGACTGGTGTACCCTGCAAAAAAGCGAGATGGAAGTTGAACATCTTGGCACTGTAAAATACCATTATATTGATCTAGAACCGCTTGCGATAAATTAAAGATTCATTAAACAAGGGGGAAACTAACCTAATAAATCGCCCAATTTTAATAGAAAATCAGTTAAAAACACTCAAAATTGACTGTTTTTAGGCTAAATCTATTCGGTCAAATCCACAATATGGGATGAGCACTTCAGGAATTCTCAAATGATCTTCAGCTTGGTAATTTTCCAAAATCCCTGCCAGGACACGGGGTAGCGCAAGCGAACTTCCATTCAAGGTGTGCGCTAGTTGCTTGTTACCTTGCTTGTCTTTTATGCGCAGTTTCAGCCTATTGGCTTGAAAGGTCTTAAAGTTAGAAACCGAACTGATCTCCAGCCAGCGATCTTGCGCAGTAGAGAAAACCTCAAAATCATAGGTCAAACTAGACGTAAAACCAAGATCGCCACCGCAAAGCCTTAAAATACGGTAGGGCAGCTTTAATTCATCGAGGATTTCTTTAATATGATCAACCATTCCGTCTAGCGCGGCATCACTATTTTCTGGGTGTTCTATCCGCACAATCTCCACTTTTTCAAACTGGTGCAAACGGTTGAGACCCCGCACATGCGCACCATAAGAACCAGCTTCCCTACGGAAACAGGGCGTGAAGGCGGTACAGGCAATGGGTAGATCTTTTACCTCGAGCATCACATCACGGAACATATTGGTCACCGGCACTTCAGAAGTGGGAATCAGGTAAAGATCATCATTGGTCACATGGTACATCTGCCCTTCTTTATCTGGCAACTGGCCGGTGCCAAAACCAGATAGTTCATTGACCATAAGCGGCACTTGATATTCTGTATAGCCGGCGTTTGTATTTTTATCCAGAAAATAACTGATAAGCGCGCGCTGCAGCCGAGCTCCTTTTCCTTTATAAATGGGAAAACCGGCACCGGCAACCTTATTGCCCAACTCAAAATCTATAATATCGTATTTTTTTGCAAGTTCCCAGTGTGGCAACGCTCCTTTAACCAACTCTGGAATTTCTCCCTTACGGAAAATCTCTTCATTGTCATCTTCACTAGTTCCTGCGGGAACACTTTCCTGCGGAACATTGGGAATGGTGTAAATCAGCGTATCCAGCTCTACGATTACCGCATTAAGAGTCTCCTGAAAGGTTTTTGAATCTTCCTTCAACTTTCCGGTGCGTTCTTTTAAAATGTTTGCCTTTTGCGTTTCCCCATTTTTAAAAAAACTCCCTATTTCTTTAGAAAGCTTGTTGCTTTCTGAAAGTGTATTATCTAATAGTGCCTGTGTGGAACGGCGTTTTTCATCTAGAGCAAGTACATTATCAAACACAACTGCCGCGTCAAAATTTCTCTTGTTGAGCGCTTTAATGTATGATTCTTTATTTTCCTGAATATCGGCAACGTGTAGCATGGTGTTTTGATCCTGATTTGAAGGGGCAAAAGTAAGGAATTCTTGTGAATTGATTTCCCCATGTTGCCTTTAAAAAATCGGTAATCAAACTAACGGATAAATCAAAAATTACATTATAAATCGCTTTAAATTGATGAAAATTGGCTAAAAAACATCAATTATTCGGCTATTTCCCAATCAATTCCACTTATGCTTTTCAACTGCTGGATCTTGATTAAAACGGCGGCGATAGCGGGAAATGAGCTTTTCCATATGTTTGCCTTTTTCGGCAACCGCCGCATTACTGATGAGACTTCCGCCCTTAGCGGTGGCACCGATTACTACTCCGGCAGAAATAAGCACAAAGTTCTTAATAATATACTGCCCCAACAACGTGGGTACTAAAAGGGAATTTTCAAAAGTAAGTTCAGGGAAAAGGATTAAAGGTGTCAAGGTTCCCACCATTTGGAAATAAAGTAAAAGCAGCGT
>JBBPYO010000552.1:0-8266 GCA_038199845.1 Flavobacteriales bacterium | reverse complement strand
GTCACAGATTTTGATGGTTTTTACACCATAAATCTAGTAGATGCTAATGCACTTCTTGTATTTACCTATGTGGGCATGCAAAGTCAGGAGCAGAGTGCTGCTAATGGAGCGTCCCTTGATGTTCAAATGGAGGCTGACACAGAGGCGCTAGAAGAAGTTGTCGTTGTGGGATATGGTACACAAAGAAAATCTGATGTAACCGGTGCTGTTTCCAGCGTTAAAGGAGAAGATCTTCTTCAAAGACCTGTAACCAATGCCTTACAGGGTCTTCAAGGACGGGTTGCAGGTGCGAATGTATATCTTAATTCGGGAAGCCCAACTGCGGCGCCGCGGGTTATTATTAGAGGTTTGGGAACTATAAACTCAGATTCTTCTCCGCTATATGTCGTTGATGGAGTTGTAATGGAGGATATTCAGTTTTTAAACCCCAATAACATTGAGAGTATGGAGGTACTTAAAGATGCCTCTTCTACTGCAATTTATGGAGCGCGTGGAGCCAATGGAGTTATTCTTGTAACAACATCTAGAGGTGCCAAAACGGAAGGCGTAACTGTTTCTTATGATTCTTACATGAGTGTAGGTACGTTGCGTAAAGAAATGGATCTTTTGAACTCAAGAGAATGGCTTGAAGTTGTGGAAACTGGTTTTGCAAACACTACAAAATACCGTCCCAATGAGCCAGCTCCTGTCTTTACGAAGTCTGATCCTACTCTTTTTGATAGTGCTGGAAATCCATTATATGATACAAACTGGCAAAGAGAAGCTACGCGAACAGCAATATCGCATAACCACCAACTTGCAGTGCAATCCAAAAGCGCAAACTCTTCGGTAGGTGCATTTCTTAATTTCTCAGATACTGAAGGAATTATGTTGAACAACGACCTGGAGCGTTGGAACGCTAAATTGACGTATGACACTAAAATTAAAGAATGGCTTTCCTTTGGAGCTAATATTTTAGTGAATTATACCAAAGAAAATGGCTATGAAGAAGGCGGTGGCGGTCAGGTTCCCAGACGAACAATGATTGAAATGCCTCCTATTTTTCCGGTACGTTTCCCAGATGGCACGTATTCTAATAGTCGGATGATCACTGATCCTTATAATATTGAATCTATGGCCAATCCTGTTCATGTTTTGGAGACTCAGGTTCGTAATAACTTAAGAAATCAGGTTTTTGGTAACGTTTATTTCCAATTTAATATTGCAGACGGTCTTGATTTTAAGACCCAGTTTGGTGTTGATAAACAGGACAGGACCTTTAGATATTTCTCACCGAATGACCTATTGAATACTTCAGCACCTCTAGGAAATGCAAGTGCGAGAGAGGAAAAGTATTTATACTGGCAACAGGAAAATTTCCTGTCGTACAATAAGACTTTCGGAGATTCTAGAGTCAATGGAGTTTTGGGAGCGAGCTGGCAAGAACGTGATGTTTTCGGTTTTACTGCGCAGTCGGAGGGTTTTCCAGATAATTCACTGTCTTTTTACCGTTTGCAGTCTGGAAGTGTTTTCGGCGAACCTCAATCGGGCTATAATTCATGGTCCATCAACTCTTATTTTGCAAGGGTAGGTTATACGTATAAAGACAGATATTTAGTGACACTTACAGGGCGTGCCGATGGGTCGTCTCGTTTTGGTGCCAACAATAAATACGGATTTTTCCCTTCCATTGGTTTAGGATGGGTACTTTCTGAAGAAAATTTCCTATCAGAATCTACTTTTTTCGACCGAATAAAACTGAGAACGAGTTACGGGATAACAGGAAATACGGAAATTGATCCTTATTCTACCTTAGCAACGATTTCTTCCGGCACCGCTTTAATCAACGGGCAGCGTGTTAATGATAGTTTCGTGAGTCGCATTCCGAATCCTGATGTAAGTTGGGAAACAACGACCCAGTTTGACGTGGGCTTCGAATTGGCTACCAGCTCAAATCCACGTATAAGTTTAGAACTCGATTATTATTATAAACTTACAGAAGATCTTTTGCTTGATAGACCTATACCTCGTTCTACGGGATTCTCTACTATAAGAGATAATATTGGTTCTATTTCAAATAAAGGTCTTGAAGTTTCATTGGGTTCTTCTTATTCTACGGAAAAATTTTACTGGGAGTCCAAGCTTAACCTGAACTTTAACCAAAACCGAATCGAAGAACTGGGTGCCAATAATGAGGATATATTTCCTGGACCTGGATTTGTTTCCGGTAGTAACACCATACTTCGCGTTGGGGAACCTGTAGCTTCTTTCTGGGGACTTAAGCGTTTAGGTATCTGGGGAACAGATGAAGTTGAAGCGGCTGCCGCTGTAGGTGCCATACCTGGCGAAGCAAAACGATCAACTGAACGCGAAATTATAGGTAACGGTCTTCCAAAATGGACCGGTAGTTTTATAAACAGTTTTAGGTTGGGCAACTTTGATTTTGCAGTAGACCTGCAATTTGTTTATGATGTGGATATTCTACAACAAGCCACCCATTCTATTGAAGATAGAACAGGTATTGCCAATGGTCTTCGTACCATTCTAACACAAGGTTGGACTCCAGATAATCAAAACACCCAGGTACAGCAAATTAGAAATCAGGGTACTTCTGGACAAAATAGCCAGGTGGATAGCCATTGGGTTGCTGATGGTTCTTATTTAAGGGGTAATTTATTTACACTGGGCTACACATTGCCAAACGACTTTGTAAGTTCTCTAGGTATTCAAACACTTCGGGTCTATGGAAGTTTAGATAACGCTTTTGTAGTGCAATCTGATGGTTTTCAAGGTTATGATCCTGAAGGTTCGTCTAATGACAGTCAGTTTGGTCAGAATATTTTCTTTTTTCAATATCCAAGGCCAAGAACCTTCACCCTTGGTTTCAACTTTAAATTTTAATCGTTATGCGCTATAAAAATATAATACCTTTTTTCATTTTAATGGCATTTACGGTATCCTGTTCAGATTTTCTGGAGGAAGAACCGAGAGATTCCTTAGATGTGGATCAATATTTTACAGAACCCGGTCAGGCTGAAAGTGCCGTGAACTATCTGTATCAAAACGGGGTGCCCGATATGTACCTTAGTGGGGGCGTTTTTAACGGTACGCAAATAATGTACCTGCAATATGTTTCCGGTTTCTTTAATAATGAATTTAATGGTCAGGAACGTCAGGTAGATCTTGCTCAACAGTTATTGATCACTCCCAATAATGTGGACGATGATCTTAACAGAATGTGGGAGAATCTTTATCGCGGAATTGCAGGTGCAAATTTGGCCATTGCCAATATTCCAGAAACACCAGGTCTTACAGATGGAGAGCGAACAAATCTAATCTCGCAAGCACAATTCTTTAGAGGATTTGCCTATTTTTATCTGGTACGTATTTTTGGTGATGTGCCCTTAATTTTAGATCCTATTGAGAACATCAAGGAAATTTATCCTTCCAGAGATGCGACGGCTGTGATTTATGACCAAATAGTTAAAGATTTGACCGCTGCCGCCGTGCCAGGAAGCCTTCCCAGCGGAAATATGGTTAACAATAGCTACCGTATTACGACAGAAACGGTTCAAATGATTCTGGCTGATGTATACTTAACGATGAGCGGTTTCCCACTGCAGAATGATAATTATGCTAAAGCTGCCACTGCTGCAAGAGCGGTAATTGAAAGCGGAGCTTTTTCATTGACACCGAATGAAAGAGATGCTGACGGAAACGTAGTACTAGAAAACAGTGCTTATAATCAAATACGTAAAGAACAAGCCGTGGGCACCGAATATATTTATCAAATTGAATATGAAGCGGGTATCAGAAGTTCGCTTTATCCACTTTGGTCTTTTCCTGCTTCTACTAGTGGAAGTGTAGGTTCGGCGTATGGAAACATTCAAAATGCGTACGGCCCAAGACCAGAATTGTACGATCAATATGATCAAGCACTTGATCTACGGGTTCAGGAAAAACAATATTTTCACACCACTTTTACAACGCAAAGCGGGGAGGTAATCAATTTTCCTATTACCCCTTATATTTGGTTGGATGAAGAAGCATTCTTTACAACCTCGCAATCTTCAAAAAACTTAAGGGTATATAGCTATTCCGAAGCTTTGCTTGTTGCTGCTGAGGCAATTGCCCTTTCAGAAGGAGTTACCGCTGAGGCTGTAGACTACGTAACGCAGGTACGTTCAAGAGCATATTGGACGACTGACCCTGAAAGCATTAGGGCGGAGCTTTCTAGTTTATCCGTAACAGATTTTGTTGAAGAAGTATGGACCGAAAGAAACAGAGAGCTCATCTTTGACTTTAAGTTGTGGTTTGATATGATCCGTACCCGTAAAATCTCAGAAGGAGCTAATGGAAGTGCATCATTTAAGAATTTAATAGGCAGTAAAAATTCGTTCGGTAAGACTTTCGAGGAAAAGAACCTATTATTACCAATAGCACAATCTGAAACTCAACGGAATTCGAATTTGGAGCAAAATCCAGGTTATTAATTGAATATATTGAAATCTTCAAAGTATTCTGAAAAAAATGCATTTATAGTTTTTTTACTTGCAACATACCGAATAAGTTCATCCTCTAGTGTAGAGGAAAGACGATTTGGCATTTGTTCTGTGAATTATAAATGAATACAAATATTCCAAAAATGTATCTGTAAAAAAGCCCATCCAAATATTTGGATGGGCTTTTACTTTGGTGATAAATTAAGTGAAAAGTCCGTGCGATTTTTTTATTTTAACATTTAAGATTGTTAAATTTGGAAAATTGATAGATTTAACTAAAACCTTTTAGTAGTTTCGGTTTAAATCTAACTCAATCTTATGAAGAACATTCTACAACCATGGAGTCCTGATTATTTTGAAAATTTTTTTAAAATTTGGTGCAGATCAACATCACTCACTTTAAAATTTTTACTTTTCATAATAATCAGTTTTAATGCGAATTTTGGTTTTGCTAAAATTCAAGCGCAAACACCTATTAATGGAACAGTAACTGACGTTTCTGGAATGCCTTTACCTGGAGTAAGTGTACAGGAAAAAGCTACGCAAAATGGTGTGGTAACTGATTTTGATGGTAATTATTCCATTGATGTTTCCTCATCAGATGCTATTCTTGTCTTTACGTATATAGGTATGGAAAGTACGGAACGCTCCGTTTCTGAAGGTGAGACGTTAAATGTACAGCTGCAACCGGGTACTGAAGCGTTGGAGGAAGTAGTACTTGTTGGCTACGGATCACAAAAACGCAGAGAAGTAACGACGGCAGTTACAAAAGTGGAAACGGCTGATTTCAATCAAGGTGTGGTAACTTCTCCATTAGAACTTATTCAGGGTAAAGTTGCCGGTCTTTCCATTACCAAACCAGGCGGCAACAACCCAAACAGCAGTGCATCCATTCAGTTGCGGGGCGTAACATCGCTTGCGCCGGGTGGTTCTGATCCCTTAATTGTAATCGATGGTATTCCCGGTGGAAACTTGGACCTTTTGCAACAAAATGACATTGCATCTTTTGATGTTCTAAAAGATGGTTCCGCTGCCGCTATTTACGGAAGTAGGGGAAATGCGGGTGTGATTTTAATTACTACCAAAAAAGGTAAAAAAGGGGTGACTACCTTTAATTACTCAACCTACCTTTCTAAAGATTTTGCTAACAGCAAACCCGACTTTCTATCTGCAGATCAATATAGAG
Organism: Flavobacteriales bacterium; assembly: GCA_038199845.1. Taxonomy (GTDB): domain Bacteria; phylum Bacteroidota; class Bacteroidia; order Flavobacteriales; family Flavobacteriaceae; genus Leeuwenhoekiella. The sequence goes on along the minus strand of JBBPYO010000552.1, from coordinate 2,599 downwards.
GGGTTATTGCAGATCGCGGTTTAAATCCTAATCTTGATCTTGGCTTCAGTACAGACATCTTTGATGAATTGATAAATGACTCCAACTTGAGTCAGTACCACAATTTCGTTGCTGCCGGTGGCGGTGAGAACAGCAATTATAGAGTTTCTTTATACTACAGGAACCTTGACGGTATCGCCCTTGAGAATACGCGAGAAGAACTGGGTATACGTGCTAGTTTCAATCAATCTGGATTTGATGATCGCCTGCACTTCCAGGCAAGTGTTGCAAATAATTTTAACGATGCCAACCTTCAAGGTGGTGGTCAGTTTGGTATTGTTACAGATTGGAATCCCACAGCTCCAATTTATGCGCCGTTTGAAGATCGCGAAGGGGAACTTCAAAATCAAGGGGAATTCGGTTTTTATCAACCAGCAAATGGTTTTAACCCGTTTTCGGAATACTCAAATCGTATAAACTTACGTAAACAACAAACTTTCTCAGGAGATGCCAAACTGGATTATGAACTTGTAAAAGATCAATTGACGCTTTCCGTTTTCGGTTCGTATCAACGTGATAATTACAACGACCGTCAATATAGGGGTACCGAAGATTGGGAACAATACAAACCGGGAAGTCAATGGAGAGGTACTGGTTTTGCCAGAAAATTCAATCATTTGGATTACACAAAGACCGTAGAGCCAACCATAAATTTCATACAGACTTACGGAGATAGTGAAATAAAGCTTTTGGGCGGTTTCAGTTATCAAAAGAGTACCACCGAAGAGTTTTTTGTAGAAAACAGTGGTTTTACAACAAACGCATTTCAAGACTGGAACTTGGGTGCGGGGAATGCCATAACCAATACAGATCTGCCTAGACCGGTATTGAGCAGTTTTAAAGAAGACAACACGATCATTGCATACTTTACAAGGTTTAATTATGCTTATCTAGATCGTTATTTTGTACAAGCGTCTATCAGATATGAGGGTTCTTCCCGTTTTGGCGCCAATAATAAATGGGGAAGTTTCCCAGCAGTTTCTGCGGGCTGGTTAGTCTCTGACGAAGCTTTTATGGAAAATGTAAGTTTTGTGAATAATCTAAAATTCCGTGCAGGTTACGGGGTTACCGGTTTTCAGGGTATTCCCAACTACAGATCTTTGTTAACATTGGGAACAGGTGGACTTTATCCAATATTCCTAGGAGATAGCGATCAGCCAACCTACTACCAAACCTATGGCGCTAACATCAATCCAAATCCCGATTTGAAATGGGAAAATAAGAAGGAATTCAACATTGGTTTAGATTTTGGTCTTTTTCAAAACCGACTTACTGGATCTATAGACGTGTATGATAGAAAAACGGAAGATTTATTACTTGATTATGAAGTACCACAACCGCCTTATGTTCAAGGTAGGGTATATACAAATGTAGGTACGGTACAGAATAAAGGAGTTGAATTGGTTCTGAGCTATAAAGTTATCAATTCCGAGAATTTTTCATGGAATATTGATGCTACGGGAAGTTATCAGAAAAACCTTTTGAAAAGCCTGTCAAACCAGACTTTTGCAGCCAGGGATATTTATGGTGGAAGTATAGGTAATCCTGGATTTTTGGGAGACGCGATTAGGAATCAAGAAGGCGGTCCCATTGGTGATTTTTATGGAAAGCGCTTTGCCGGTTTTACGGTAGATGGTAAATGGCTTTTTCACAAAGCTGATGGTTCTGTAGGCCTTACAAACGAAATGACCGAGGATGACAAAACGATAATAGGTAACGGTCTTCCTAAATATTTCGCTTCTTTGACCAATACCTTCAAATATAAGAATTTTGATTTTACAGTATTTTTGAGAGGTAAATTCGATTATGATATCTTGAATACGGTTGATCTGTTTTACGGTAATCAAAATTTACTTCCAGGGAATGTGCTAACCTCCGCTTTGGGCAGATATAGCCAAATAAGCGAGGCTCCACAATACTCTGATTACTATTTGGAACGAGGGGATTTTGTAAAACTGGATAATATCACGTTGGGATATAACTTCAATATGGGCGAGAACAGTCCGTTTTCTCAACTGAGGATTTATGGAAGCGCCAGAAATGTTGCGACAATTACCGGTTACGGAGGCAGGGATCCCGAAGTTCAGGATACTGGATTGTTTCCGGGAGTAGACGATCGAAATTTCTATCCACGATCAATGACGATAACAACAGGAGTTAACGTAACTTTTTAAATAAATAAAACGAGTATGAAAAAATATATAAAGAGATGTAGTGCTGTGTTTATGGCGGTATTGCTTCTAGGGTGTACAGATCTCGACGAAACGACCTATACCACATTGGATGCGGACAGTTTTTATAACAACGAACTGGAATTAATACAGGCCACCTTACGACCGTTTACCCATATGCAAGCGTGGTTGTCCTGGTCTGGTGAAGCGGGTTATTATTACCATGCAGAAGCCACAGCAGATCAACTTGCATGGCCACAAAAAGGGCGCCACGGTTTTGACAGTGGAGATCACATTCGCTTGCATTACCACACCTTCACTACACAGGAGCGCAGGTTGAATGACAGCTGGCAATTGATGTGGACAGGGGTAGGTTATGTGAATTCTGT
>JBBPYO010000551.1:0-10464 GCA_038199845.1 Flavobacteriales bacterium | reverse complement strand
TGATTGATATAGCGCAGTCCCACAAAATTGCCGTTGCCAATGGTTCCGTAGCCCATACTTCCGCCGCTGCCGCCACAACCGCACACATCGCAGTCGTCTTCAAATTCAAAATAATCGAGTTTTGAACTTGGGATGGAATCTAGCGATCTATTGGCATGGGCGCATAAACCCATAAAAGAAAGCGCTAAAAGTAAATACTTGGTTTTTATCTGTTGAAATAGTTTCATGGTTTTAGTTTTTGCTCGCTAATATTCCGCAAAGCGTTTATCGTTTAAATAAGTTTCATCGGTCAGTGTATTTAAAAACGCGATAAGTGCGACTTTATCCTTCTCGCTCAGATCAATTCCCAGCCGGTTATTTTGTTTCAGAATAGGATCCAGTGTTTCGGAATCACGTACGCCATTTGCATAAAAATCAAGTACAGATTGCAAACTTCCAAAGCGGCCATCGTGCATATAAGGCGCCGTCATCGCCACGTTGCGTAAACTGGGGACTTTAAATTTGTAATTATCTGTTGCGCTTCCGCTAACTTCCGCGCGTCCTATATCATTGATTCCGGGATAGATCGGCAAGCCATTATTGCGAAAGGCGTCGTCTGTAAAAAGATCGGTTTTATGGCAACTTGCGCATTTTTGCTGAAAGATTTCCATTCCGCGGGTTTCCGTTTCCGTAAAGGTGACAGCGTCTTCTTTCCGAACATATTTGTCATATTTCGAATTCGATGAAATCAGCATTACCATAAACTGCGACAGCGCTTTAAAGAAATTCTCATTGCTCACTTCGCCATTTTCAAAGGCATTTGCAAAAAGCCGCTGGTATTCTCCATCTGCTTTCAACTTGGCCAAAACGTTGGAAACCGTTTCGCCCATTTCAACTTCATTGGTAATGGGAATTATCGGAAAAAGATCGAGGTGCGCGGTGGCGCCATCCCAGGCAAACTGACTCATAAAAGCGGCATTCTGAATCGCTGGAGCGTTGCGCACGCCTTCCAGATCGTCTATCCCGTGGCTGAACTGATGCCCGTGGTGCGTAAAAGCAGAGCGCTGTTCATGACAGAACCCGCAGGATATAAACCCGTTTGCGGAAAGTTTTCCATCATAAAAAAGCTTTTTGCCCAATGCAAAACCCTGTTCCGTCGGTGGATTTTTACTGATGTCATACACCATTTCGGGAAAATTGGCCGGGATTTCAAGTTCAAGCGGTTCGTTTATAGATTCGTAGTCATCTTCGCTGTCTTTGGAACATGAAATTCCCAGACAGATCACTAGGAAAAGAATTAGCCTTTTTAGCTGATTTTTCATCCTGAAAAATAAAAATCTGAAAATCAGGGTTAAACCCCGATTTTCAGATGATTTAGACCAATTAATGATCAACATTTTCACCATTATGAACATGGTCTACCCGAAACATGGAAGTAGCGTTTTCAGCAATCTGCGGACTTTTAACTTCGTCCACCATCACCACGGCCGCTTCGGAAAGAAGGATTTTATGCGCACCGTCCAATATTTTATTGGCATCTACGGCAAGATGCACCACCGGACTAAGCGTGGAACTTACCAAAGCTGCTGTGGGCATAGCAATTTCAACTTCCCTATAATTGTCAAGCGCAGTACCATGACTTCCCATATGGATCTTGAAATCTGTGGCTTCGGTGACCGTTGCGCTGGTAAAACTTCCCTCAAAATTGAGGAATTTATAGCCCGCTTGCCACGACCACATCATTTCATTGTCTTCGGCAGTTTTCAGAAACGCGTCATTTTGACCTTCGGCTCCTTGCTGGTATTTTTCCTGATCCACGCCCACACCAAAACGTAGGCTTACATATTCGCCCGCGGGAATATTGGTCAAGTGGACTTCCGTCATTTCATTTTCCTCACTGATCACAAAATAACTGTCATCTTTTGGGTATGTATATTCATTTCCTTCGGAATCAATGAGCACAAAATTGCTCACGAGGTAATTGAAACGGTTTATGGTAAGCACCTCGCCGTTGGAATTGGTGTAGGTCGAAGCACCCAGCAACAGATCGTCACCATTGAAACCGTTATCAAATTCGATCGTAAGGTCATTTTCTCCGCTCAGACTTTCTGCGGAATTATCATCGTCTGAAGAGCAGGCGCTTAGTGAAATAAGCGCAGTAAGCAATAGTGGTTTTATATATTTGGCAATCATTTTGAATTTCGTTTAAAATTGAACATAGTTGTGGCTGAAAGCCTGATTTTTGGCCGTTTTCAGCAGTTTGCGTCATGTGATTTTAAACGATCGGTGGCCGTAGTTGAAGCCTTTGAAATAGAAATTGATAGGAAATCAAATACCTGTCACTTACCGTAGGAACGCGTTCTACAAACGTATCCGGATTGAGAATTACCGTATATTCTTTGTAATAAAGCACGGGAAGTTCATACCGTAAGATCAGGTTTCCTTTTTTGTCCTGCCGCTCTTTGGCAGCTTCTTGGGCCATCGCCTGCATCAGGTAACATTTACCGTTGCAGTGCAGTTCTGGGCGGTCTCGGTTTACGCATAGTTCGGTCGCTATATATTCATAATGGAATACATAGTCGATCACGGGCAAAACGGGTCGCCCGATGATCATAACCACTATTATAAGCCCAAGATAGCGCATCTAGAAATCTGCTTTATTGAATTAGCTTTTCAGCATTGGTAAGACTTGCGGTCATTTCCGTTTGCATATCCTGAACGTCCTTTAACTCGGTTTTCAAATCTGCAATTTGCGCTTCCAGCTGCTGGGAATTCATTTTCTTGATAGCGGACTTATTCTTTACAAATTCATCGCCAAAATGTTCCATCCAGTTCATCATGTCGCTGTCTGCTGCTGTTAAGCGCTCTTTGGCATTAACATACGGTTCTGGGGCGGCGCTAGTATCGGCGATTTTATCCAGTTTTTTCGAATATTCATAGATGTCGGTCATGCGCACCATCAATTTATCGTGCACATTCAAGACGTCCTTAAAAATGGTTTCATATTCTTCCTGTTGCTTTGAAGTATCTTCATCGCAGGAAATCGCAAAAAGGACAAGACTCAAAGTCCCGATCCAAAGTTTTTTTATACGCATTGAAATATAGTTTATACATCCACTATTAACGATTCAAAATGTCATTTTGAAGTTCATTTTTAGCCTTATTTATACCGAAAATGAGCAAAAACAGCTGTTTTTTGACTACTAAAAACTTCAATAAAAACAAACAGGTTTAACTACATGAAGCTATTTTCCGAAAAAAAATAATGGATGCTCTTAATTCTTGATTAAAAGGAATATTAAAGACAAGGTTTGTCTTAAACTATGGGAGGATGGAAAAAAGTGGATGTTTCCTGAAAGGAATAAAAACTGGGCGTTGCTCGAATAGCACGGTGTTCTTGCACGGCAATCGTGGTTACGGAAAGCGCTTCAGACTCTTGAATAAAAAGTAAAGGAATATCAACTTTTTTAAGGAAATTATCCTTCTTCTGATCGGATTCTTCTTTTGCTGCTTCCGCCAGTGATTTCATCAAATAGCACTTACCGTTGCAGTGCATTTCGGGCTTATCTTTGTTAACGCACAGCACCTCACTAATATATTCATAATCAAACACATATTCCACCACCGGAAATACTGGTTTCAAAACGATTAGAAAAGCAAAAAGGAGTAGGCTTTGTTTCACGGTGCAAATTTAAGCAATAAATCGATTTTTTAAGTCATTTTTCGTCGTATTTAACGAGCCATCGAGTTTATTCTTCTTAACTATTTTCGACTCTTTAAATCTTTTTTGTGCGTTTCCCTGCGGGTCGGGCTTTTCGCTACAATCTTTTTGCGAAAAGCAAAAAGGATTTCTGCTTCAATCCCTAACGCGAAATTCGTTTTCATTGAATAGGATAGGTTTTGATCGGCTCTTAGATTTATATGGCAATTTCAATATCCTTAAACAATTATCTTATAAATATTCCAATTCTCTCCCAAATTAAACCGTTTTTCGACCATTTTTATAGATTTCTGACCATTTCCCTATGGGCTGCTTCCAGCCGGAATAGGCAGGATGTTCAGCGTTAAAGAGAACTACTTTTCTGACGGATAACGGATATAAATTACCATCCCAAATCTTCCAGATTCAAAATACGATCTTTTGGAATCTTTTTGAGCAAAGAATCTATAATCCTGATCGTATCATAATTATTTACATACTTGAAAAGAAATGCTTCCAGATCAGCAATCGTATTTATTTTGTCGGTATTGTTATAAAAACCAAAACCTTGGTAAATACCGTTGGTTATCAATACGAAACCATTTTCTTCGGTTGTTCTGCCAGGTACTTTAATAATTTTATTGACCGTTTCATTAATTAAGGTTTCATACGCTTTATTCACACGCAGGTTATAAATTTCTACGGCTTCCCTTTTATCACAAACTCCATGACAATGGCCGGTTTGACTTGCGGTACAAGCGCCCGCGATGCGCTCTAGGGAACAAAATTTCGGACAAAGTTCATGCGTTTTACACAATTCACGCAAGCGGTTTTTCGCAGAACCTCTGTTGTAAAAAAGTTCGCGTTCTGTATCTTGATAGGTTTTCTTTTCTAAAACAAAACGTTTTACGCCCCGCTTGTTTTTTTTGATCAGAATTTGATACGGCGCTGGCGTTTTTACTTGCTGTGTATTGAATTTTGGCGCCAAGCTTTTAATTTCGTGAGACTCTAGAAGTTGGGCGATAAGGTCACTTCCCGTGTAAGCGAGATCTATCGTGCGCACTTCGTCATACATTTCCATATTCCCCTCTTTTGCCTGCGTAAAGTGCGCTTGCAACCGGTTTCTTAAGCGCTTGGCTTTACCGACATAAATCACTTCGTTAACGGCATTTTTAAAATAATATACGCCCGGGGAAGGCAATAAAGGTTGATTAATGTTCAACCGCGTCAATGCCGTTGAACTGGGAATCAGATCCTGTGCGGCTTCAATTTTCACTGCACTTGCGTACGCATAGCATTTTTGCAACTGCTCCACAGCTGAAAATTCGTTTAGATTTTGAGAAGTATTAGGCGCTAAAGCGGAAAGCAACTGGGATACACCATTTTCAATAGAAGGAATCTGCAAACGTTTAAAAGTAGCGTCCAAAGTTTGATAATTCAACTGGCAGTTGTAGCCTATCGTCTTGAATTCGCTTACAAAAAGGCGGTGTTGATACGTGCTTAAAAACCGAACTTGCTGTTCACCAATCGTATCGATAAGGTCATTGGCCACGTCATAAAAGGAATCTGCCCGCATTAAAGTGGCTTGCTCGATCCCAAAATCCCGAAGTTGCTTTTTAGGGATGGAAACCGATGGCCTGATAAAAAAATGCTGCTCTTGCAAATCATCATCCATCGCAGTGGCGAGATCAATTTTAACGACCACCTGTTTGCGCTTGTTCACTGCAATTGTATGTAAAATGATATAAACCAAAATCCCTTTTCCTAGCCCTCAAAAATAAAGATAAATTGGCTTTTCGGAAACAATCCCAAGACTTAAAATTTTATTGGATCTGCAAAGCAACCTTTATCGTTTTCCTGCATCTGTGGTGTATAACTTTAAATCCTTAAAATGAAAAACAACCTAAAATTAGTATTGCTTCTTGCCTTTGTGATCAGCAGCTGTTCAAACGATGATGATTCTTCCGCTGAAGCAAAACCTATGGAACTCAACTTCGATTTCAAAACAGATCTGGAAGGCTGGCAGGGAGATTTTGCTGATTATCCCGTGGGCGAAGAAACATTTTATGAATTAGATGTTGCACAAAGCAAACTTCCCGAGCCGCTTGATCAGGATCAAAATGCCATAAACCAAGTTGGAAACAACCATAGTGACGATCTTTTTATGTTCCTGAAACGAAAAGTGACCGGTCTACAGTCCGGCCAACTTTACAATGCCACATTTCAAATTGAATTTGCTACCAATGCGGCCAGTAACTCCTTTGGTGTGGGCGGTTCTCCGGGAAGTTCGGTTTATATTAAAGCGGGCGCTACTCAAATGGAACCCAAAAAAGAAGTCGATTCCATGAGCCATTACCGCATGAATATCGATAAGGGAAATCAAGCCGAAGAGGGCGAAAATATGATCAATCTGGGTGATTTTTCAAACGGTCTGGAAGAAAATATCTACGCCCTAAAAACCCTAAAAAACGAAATTCCCTTTCCCGTGACCGCGGATGAAAACGGAGAAATTTGGTTGATCGTGGGAACGGATTCTGGCTTTGAAGCGACTACCAGTATTTATTACAATAAGATTTTCATTGTATTGGAATAAACGGCTTAAATACAGTAAAAACCTCCGGAATTCAGTCGAAATTCGGGGGTTTTCCACCAAAATTACGCACTAAAAAAAGGATTTAAAATACAATTCCCAATGCTAAAAAGTCATTACTATTAGAATGCTATTATCTTAACATACGAATTCTACTTTTGACCGTTTTTATGCTTATAGAGGGAGTTTATAGCTGTTTTAAATCGATTTTTCGTTGTCTTCTTTTCTTTGAAAACTTGCTTACCCAGGCACAAAAAGCCGAAAATTTCAGCACTTTCCACGATTCTTCATTTTATGCATATCGCAATGCGTTAAATGATGCGATCAACAACAAAAACAAAGCGGAAATCCTGAAAAAATACGTTCAACTGAGAGTCTTTTTTAGCGCGCCAAGTTCAAAACCGAAGCAATGGTTTTTTAAAAAATCAACAGCGAAGACCAACTCAATACACGCCACGATATCGCCGATGTTCACAGAAAAACGTGTAATTATAACAAGCTTTGATAATAACTGAAAAAGTGTCCAGAATGGTGGAATCCTAAAGAAATTAGTAGTGTTTTATAAACTTTCAATTGATACTCATAAAGAACGTCGGCCTCAAAACTACCGAGATTACATAACACGTTTTTGTATATCTGCTATTAGTCCTAAAAATAGTTTTGGCATTGCTGAACCTGCCTATCCTTCCCAGATGGAGGCTTCACCCACCCGAGAAGCGCCATAGACCGGTAGCGGTCATTGAAAAACGGCTCAATTTACCTCAAGATCGTGTTATTTAATTAGAAGACCAATTTGCGTTAGGGATTGATGCGGACCTGTCTGCCCCTCCGGGAGGAAGCCTTTTTATGAGGCACGAACGAAAAGATTGCAGCGGAAAGCCCGACCCGCAGGGAAACGCGCAGAAACTCATAAAATGGTGGATAAATTTTTAAAAAGGAGATAAAATAAACTGACCTTAGGAAAGGATACGCTCTATTAGGACACTTTGCGGATATTCAAAAATGTTTTTTTTCCATGATCCAAACTTTTGTCAAGACACAAAAGATTCACTTTAAAATTTACATCACTAATTCTAAATAACTTTAAAATAATGCCAAATTTCTTTAAAAATCTGTATTATTCCTGAAAATCCCTTATTTTAAAGCAACTATTAAAACAACCTTATGAAAATTATACTTACTGGATCGTTGGGACATATAAGCAAACCCTTAGTAACAAAACTGGCAAAGGACCACGAAGTAACGGTTATCAGCAGCTCTGAAGAACGGCAAAAAGACATAGAAAATCTTGGCGCTTCTGCGGCTATTGGTTCTTTAAAAGATGCCGAATTTCTTACGGAAACCTTCAAGGGCGCCGATGCGGTTTATTGTATGGTTCCACCGAATTATTTTACCGAACCTAATATCTTACTTTTCTACCGCCAGATAGGCAGCAACTATTCCGAGGCCATACAGCGCGCCGGGGTAGAACGGGTGGTGCATTTGAGCAGTTTTGGCGCTCATCTTGACAAAGGAACAGGCCCTGTTTTAGGTTCGCATGCGATTGAGCATATGCTTGATCAAATTCCAGATATAACACTTACACACATCCGACCTACCTCTTTTTATTACAATTTAAACAGCTTTAAGGAGATGATTAAGGCACAGGATATGATTATGGCCAATTATGGTGCAGATAAAGTACCCATGGTCTCACCAAGCGATATTGCAGACGCAGTCGCGGAAGAGCTCGTAAAAACTGCCGATGTTCAAAAATACCGCTACGTCTCAAGCGATGAGCGCACAGGACAAGAAATAGCTACTGTTCTCGGAAAAGCAATAGGCAAACCGGATCTAAAATGGAAAATTATAAGCGATGAAGAAATGCAGCAGGGTATGATAGCTGGCGGAATGCCAGAGCATATTGCTATGAGTCTGGTAGATCTCAACGCGAGCATACGAACCGGTAAACTCGCAGAAGAATATGAACGTCAGAAACCCCAAAAAATGGGCAAAGTTAAACTGGAAGATTATGCAAAAGAATTTGCTAAGGATTTTTAGCCACGTGCTAAGAAATCGTTGAAATTGATCTAAAAATACTTAAATCCCGCGATAATTGTGGGATTTTTTATGCAATAACCAGAACCTTAAAATAACGGGGAATCATTAATAATGTTACAATGCTTTAAATTTAGCTTCTACTTAAAGTTGAAATGAACCTTTTTGATTAAACTGCAATCTTTAAAGTTATGCTCTTTCTTTTTTGCTGTTCTCTTATAATTTTCACTTTCTAACCGGAAAAAACGGTCAAAGAAATACTCAAACTCGCTAATTATAGAGGGGATTTAGCCTCTGAAAATGTAAAAAGTGATGCTGAATTTTCAAAACCGCTTGAAAATCGACTTAAAAAGGGAGAAAAGAATCCATAGTTACCGATTTTAAAAATTGGACAGAATTCGATTTGATCTTTGATTTTACCGTTTACGAAGCGCAGACCTGCTTGCTTTACTTTAATCGGCGAGCAGCGGCTTGAGCAGTATAACCTACTAATTGAAAAAGTTTGGCAAACATTACGTTTAAAAATACCGCTAAAAACACAAATAAGGACAAGCTTTTTTTATTTGCAGAAATTTTTAAGAAATTCCTGAACGGTCAGCCGGCCGATCACTTTCAAATTAACTTGGAAAGCGGTGATTTGAAACGTTTAAAATAGATGGATGTTTTTGCTATTCTCTAAATGGAGCTTTAGACCTGTCAGGTTTTTGAAACCTGACAGGTCTGCTTTATAATCAGCGCAAACCCCTCCGCCTATCGGCTCCTCCCCTTGAATTAAGGGGAGGAGCTTTTTAAAAATAATTGAGGTACAGAAAAAAAAAGACGGGTTATTTTAATTCGTTTTTGGAGTAAAGTAACCGTTTCTTGATATTACAAATTTGAACCGATGCTTTAAATATGATGATAATCATTTTTCATCCGACTCTATTTTTAACGCCTCCAAAATCTTCTCAAAAATAGCGGTATTTTCATAAACGCCTTGAAAGTTTTGTGCTTGTGGGCCGTAAGCAAAAAGCGGCACCATGGTCGCAGTGTGGTCATTCGTAAGAAAACTGCCCTCTACCTGATGCTTTTCCAGACTTCCCTGTAGAATCCCAAAACCGGAGGTCTCGTGATCAGCGGTAATGATTACCAACGTGTTTTTAGTGGAATCAGCGCTTTTAAGGGCTTCGGTGATGGCTTGGTCAAAATCCAGCATTTCCTTTATAATCCCGCTTACATTATTGGCGTGGCCATTGCTGTCAATCTGTGCTCCTTCAATCATTAGAAAGAAAGGTTTCTGCTGATTATTCACGACATCTAATGCTTTTTTTACGCTTTGCGGAAACAGATCCCAGCGTCCATTTTCAATGGATTCCACTTTTTCATCTCCCAGAAAAACGGCTGTTTTACCTAAAATTTGGTTAAAATCGGTCATTTTTTGGATCTTGAATATTTTTTCGATTTTATCGGAATAGTGCTTTCCACCGGCCATAAAAAAATCAATATTACTTGTATTTAAATCATTTAAAATCCCATCGCTATCATCACGTTCTGGATTGTGCGCGTAGAACGCAGCTGGCGTTGCGCCCGTAATATTATCGGTGGTTAGAATTCCGTTAATAAAGTCATGTTCGGCAAGGATTTCGGCGAGGTTTTTCAACTTTTTTCCTTGGAAATCGATACCTATGGCGCGGTTATTCGTTTTTTGACCGGTGGACATTGCGGTAGCTCCCGCAGCGGAATCAGTGACCAGATCATCAAATGACGCTGTTTTCACAAGTCCGAGATCTTTTAACTGCGTTACCGTGAGCGCTCCGCCATTCGCAATCTGCGCCGCCGAAATCTCGCTTAAACCATTGCCGTCACCAATGAGTAAAATCACATTTTTCGGCGTGGATTCGGTATCAAATTCATATTTTGGATTATAAACCGCAATGGGATTTTTGAGCTTAAACGTCCTGTCGTTTAAAGTTGTCAGATATTGTGAAGCTTGCGAAGGATAATCTGTATTTATAAAATCTACGCCCACCGCGGCAAAACGGCTCCATGCGGTTTTTGTGTCGGGTGCGCCCCAGAAACGGAATGGTTTGTTTACCGCATGCGCTTTTTCTATTGCCGTATTTACTTTTGTGAGATCTCCTTCGGTCATTCTTCCCAAGCCGTTCCAGACGGAATAATT
>JBBPYO010000550.1:0-2701 GCA_038199845.1 Flavobacteriales bacterium | reverse complement strand
TGATCGTGTTTTCTTTTTAGGGTGCGGTGGTAAAAGCGCGGCGCAAAATAAATGAGCGAAAGCAGGAGCAGCGCATAAAATGTATAAGCAGCATTGCTTAAATACCAAGGCGGCAACACAGTAATCAGCATTGTTGCCATTGTCGCGTTCCAGCGATCTGCACTGTTTTTTGACCGTACTTTCAAAGTATATTCCCCGGCAGGTAATTCGGTAAAATTGACATGATGCTCAGTGCCCAAACTGACCCATTTATCACGCAAATTGACCAATTTATAGGCATATTCGGTCATTTTTGGCGCCGTATAACTTAGTGCCGAAAATTCTAGGCTAAAGGTGGATTCATCTGGTTGCAGGACGATATGATCTGTAAAACCAATTGCATTTTCTAAAGTTGCATTGTTCATTCCCACATCAATTGTATTATTATTGATCTGCATCCCCGTAAATAGCAGCGGGGACTCGCGATTTGCCGTCCCAAAAGTTTTTGGGTTAAAGCTGACCATCCCATAAACACTGCCAAAGTAAAGGGTTCCGTCTTCATCTTTATAGGCAGAACTGTAATTGAACTGATTGCTGGGAAGTCCATTAGCCTTGGTATAAACCTGCATTTTTTGAGCTGTGGGATTATAGGAAACCAAGCCGCCAGCCGTACTTATCCACAATTGATCTTCATCATCTTCGAGAATGCTGTAACTCACGTTCGACGGCATTCCGTCTTGCTTTGTAATGTGCGTAAAATTGTTTTTTTCAGGATTGTAACGGTTCAGTCCGTTTTCGGTTGTTATCCATAAGTGGTCATTATGATCTTTAAAAATTGAATTGATCACATTGCTACTGATGCTATTTGCATCATTTCGATCATGTTTGAAAATCCCTTTTTCCCCAGTTTTCGGATTGAAATAGAGCAATCCATCCCAATAGGTTCCTGCCCATAACGTGCCGTTTTTATCTTCTGCGATGTAGGAATAATGGTATTTTTCAGGAAAAGCGTTTACAGGTTCAAACCTATCTGAGTCCGCTAAATATTCAAAAATCCCTGCGGAAGTTAAAATATAGATCTTGTTGGCCTTGGACTTATAAATGTCTAGGATAAAATCGCTGTGCAGATCTCCCGCGCGTTTGCTGGCGCTGTAATGCCTGATTATTTTTTTGGACTTAATATCGATAACATCAAGTCCGTGTTCAAAAGTACCTACCCAAAGTTCTTCGTTTATGGGAAGCATCCCGTGAATGTTATAATGGGCCAAACCCGAAGATTGGGGTGAAATATTTAAAAACGTTCCAGTGTTTTTGTCCAGAACATTTAGGCCGGCGTCTTCGGTGCCTATCCATAATTGTCCCAAAGTGTCTTTGTGAATTTCCCTGACCGCATTACCGCTTATGGAATTTTCACCTATTTTGGGAAGGTACTTTTTAAAGGGCGTTTCAGATTCGGCATAATAATTTATTCCGCCGAAGTAGCTTCCCACCCAGACCGCATTCTCATTATCCACGACCAGCGCGTAAATGGCATTATCCGAGAGTGAAAAGCGATCATTGTAATTTTTCTGAAGATGCTGTGTGCGCTGATTCTGTAAATTATAAATGTAAATACCAGATTCTGTAGCGATCCATAAATCGTCATTTTTTAGGGCAAAATCACGTACAAAAAGCGGATTTTCAGTAGTAAATAAAGTTTTGCTTGTGTTGGTTTTAAGGTCATAAGCAAGCGCACCATGGTATTTTGTGCCCAGAAGTAAAGTATTATCGCGCAGCATTTTGATTTTGGTGATCAAAAAAGGAAGCGAATCCGCAGATGCAAAATGAAGTTCAAGCGGAATAAAAGCTTTTGTATTCAAATCGTGTGAATAAAGCGCTGTTTCCGTTGCGATGATCATTTGCCCTTCAGGTCTTTCAGCAATCCACTGCGCAGTTGCATCGCCGGGCATTTTCATTTCCTGTGTGGTTGCTTTTATTATGTTATGAACGTAAAGTTTTCCGGCTGCGATAAACCAAAGATTTCCATTCTCATCGTGATTGATATCTAAAATGGGAATATTATCCGTTGGCGGTATTAAGGTAAAACGTTCCTGTTTCTCATTGTAACTGAATAAACCGGAATCGGTTCCCACCCAAATCGTATTTTGAAATTCATGCAGACTTCTTATAAAATTACTGCCCAGACTATGCGCGTTTTGTGAATCATTTTGAAATACTTTAAAGGAATATCCATCAAAACGGTTAAGTCCGTCCTTGGTTCCAAACCAAAGAAAACCGCGATGATCCTGAATAATGCTCGTTATAGTATTATGCGACAGTCCATCATCTACCTGATAATTTTTAAAATAGTGATCTTGGGCCGCGAGTGAACCAGCGGTTAAAAA
The DNA here is from genome assembly GCA_038199845.1 of Flavobacteriales bacterium. Classification (GTDB taxonomy): domain Bacteria; phylum Bacteroidota; class Bacteroidia; order Flavobacteriales; family Flavobacteriaceae; genus Leeuwenhoekiella. The sequence continues at coordinate 338 of JBBPYO010000550.1, read as the reverse complement.
AAGCAAACAGAAAATTTTGAAAATGGTATTCAATGATTTCTTTTTTGAAATTATAATTCTACATGCTATATCAAGCTTCTACCTAATGCTCCAAATACTAAAAAATGACTAAAAAGGTCGAAAAATGGCACATTTGAACCAATTATTGGGATGTATCGTAGAGGTTTTAAACTTTAAATTTAAATACTTTGTTAAATGAAATAATAACGAACATGCTGATGGTTAAATAATTTAAAGTTTACTATAACGATATAGCAAAATTTAGTAAAAATTGAATATAAATCCCACACCATACACTTGTGATCGCCTCAAAAATACCAAAAACAGATATCAAGTTG